>PXTV01000016.1:7580-8466 GCA_003022985.1 Bacteroidetes bacterium SW_11_45_7
AACAAGCGCCAAATCCTGGAACCACTGGTTGTGGCAATTTGCCCCTATGCGCCCCACATGGCCGAGGAGCTCTGGCACAGATTGGGGTATCAACCATCGGTGGTGAATGCTACGTTTCCCGCTTATAATGAGGAATACATCAAAGAGGACACTTATGCTTATCCGGTGTCCATTAACGGGAAAACAAGAACCAAAATTGAGCTGCCGTTGGATTTGAGCCAGGGTCAAGTAGAGGAAAAGGTATTGCAAAATGATGTGGTCCAAAAGTGGACGAAGGGTGAGCAGCCCAAAAAAGTGATCTACGTGCCGGGGCGCATTATCAATTTGGTTGTGTAAGGGAGCTTTGTGCCTGCAATGTTAGGTTTTCTGGCATTCTCCGGCACTCGATTGGAATAGATGGGAATCGAGCGCCAGAAGTGAGAATCGAGCGCCAGTCAAGAATTTTTATTCCTTCAATAAGCTTTTAACTTCTCCGCGCAGATAAGGAAGTTCTCTCGTCACAATGGTCCAAATCATTTCGTCCGATATTTTTTCATAGCCGTGTATAATCCTGTTTCTTGTATCGATAATTCTTTTGGCGTTTTTTAATGGAAAAGTGTCATCTTCCTTTAAAATTCTGCCTACCGCTTCTCCAATTATTTCCAAATTCCGCTCCACAGCCTTTTTAATTATCAAATTTTCCCGATAGTATAAAAAGTTCTTTTGCTTAGGTAAGAATTCAAATATCTCATCAATACTCCTGAGAATATCCTCAAGCCCAGCTTTGATCTTTTTGTTCATAAATTAACACTTTTGAACTGTCCAGTTCATCTCTAAACGTTTGGTTTTCAATTGCCCTGTCTTCGAGTAAGTCAATTTTCCTGCCGAGTAAATTTTCGAGTTGACA
>PXTV01000017.1 GCA_003022985.1 Bacteroidetes bacterium SW_11_45_7
GCCTGCCTCAAAGCGCAAAAATATATTCACCCCGACATTCACTTTTCATTTCCATTTATCGCCAACAAGACCGATAAAAAAGAACCCAGCCAGGATTACCTGAACGAATGGCGGCAGGCTTTAACGGATAATCCCTACCTCGGCTTAACGGATTGGCTCCCCTATATCAACGCGGAAGGGAAGCAAGTCAATATCAATATCAAGGAATGTGCTGAGATCATCAAAACGCTCAGCCTCAAAACATACGAAGCTCCCTATAAGGTCATGATCCTTTGGCTGCCCGAGAATTTAGGAAAAGAAGGGAATACCCTGCTCAAAATTATAGAGGAACCGCCTGACAACACGGTATTTCTTTTAGTTGCTGACGATCAGGATCCCATCCTTAATACCATTCTTTCCCGCACCCAAATTATCCGTGTGAGCAGAATTGATGATGAGGAATTGGAAAACGCTCTAAAAGAAGTGCACAATCTGCCGGAGGACCAGGCCCATCAACTTACCGCAATGGCAGAAGGGAATTACCGGAGTGCCCTAACCCTCCTCAAGGAAGGGGATAAAGACAATGAAGAGCAGCTTAAGAATTGGTTGCGCTATAGCTATGCCGGGGTGATCAAGCAAAAGACGGATATGATTCAACTCTATCAATGGGTAGAAGACATGGGTAAATCCGGCAGGGAATATCAAAAAGGATTCCTTTCCTATACCCTTCGTTTCTTCAGGGAACTGTTGATGTTGGCCATGAATCCTTCAGCAGCAACAAAGCTTGTGGCAAGCGAAAAGGAATTTGCAGAGCAACTATTGAAGGGCATTTCAATGGATGCCGAGAAACTGCAGACCATCAACCAACTTATTAACGATGCTTTTTACGCTGTTGAGCGAAATGCCAATGCCAAAATCATGTTTCTCAACCTTTCCATTAAAGTGGCAAAAGTGATGAAAGGGGAGAATGTAAAACAGAAACGCGCGGAACTGATCATGTGATGAAGTAAGTTGCAATACGTGTTCGCAACTAACGTTCTGTTGCGAATTGAAGAATTTCTTGTATAACCAAAAACAAAAGCAGACGATAAATGGGATGCGATTCATGTGGCACATCAGGACAACCGGCCGGTTGTCAAAATAACGGCAATTGTCTAACCGAAGGTTGTAACAAATCCAATACGTTCGATTGGCTGGCCGATATACCAGTGGCTGAAGAAGACACCTTCAATATCCACGAGCTCAGTTTTAAAGAAGGGAGCACCAAAGCTTTTTACCGCAACGACAAAAACCTCGATCTCACCACGGGTGATTTTGTGGTGGTAGAAGGCAACCCCGGCTACGATGTAGGAGAAGTGAGTTTATCCGGTGAGCTTGTCCGGCTGCAGATGAAAAAGAAATCGGTCAGGGAAACCTCGGAAGATGTGAAAAGCATTTTGCGCATGGCCTCTGACAATGATATGGCTAACATGAAAGAAGCCAGAAGGGCCGAGAAAGAGATGCTCGTGCGAGGGAGAGCCATCATCGGCCAGCTCGACCTTGACATGAAGCTCAGCGATATTGAAATGCAGGCCGATCACAAGAAAGCGGTTTTCTTTTACACAGCGGATGGTCGTGTCGATTTCCGCGATCTGATTAAAGAACTCGCCAGGGAATTCAAGGTCAAAGTGGAGATGCGGCAAATCGGCCCGCGACAAGAGGCAGGGCGTATTGGTGGAATAGGGGATTGCGGGCGCGAACTTTGCTGCTCAACCTGGCTTTCCGATTTCAAGAGCGTGAGCACTTCAGCAGCCCGTTATCAGAATCTTTCCATCAACCAGGAAAAGCTGTCAGGCCAATGCGGGCGCCTCAAGTGCTGCCTGAATTACGAACTGGATACTTATTTGGATGCGCTTGAAGATATTCCCAAAGAAGCCAATAAGCTCTTAACAAAAAAAGGCACTGTTTATCTCCAAAAGACCGACATTTTTAAACGGCTTATGTGGTACAGTTACCCTGAGGATTCCACAACCACATCGTACTGCCTGACCGTAGATCAAGTTAAGCAGATACAAGCTATGAACCAGCAGAATGAATACCCCGAGGAGTTAGTCAGTCAGCAACAAACCGAAAAGAAAGAGCAGGAAGAGGAGAGCGAGGAATTTGGTGACGTAGTAGGTGAAGTCAACCTTTCAACTTTGGAAAAAAGCTCCAAGGCACGATCCAACAAGAATAAACACAAAGGGCAAGGCCGCGGGAAAAGGAAAAAGCGCAACAGAGGTGGCAATCATCACTAACCCCTGACACTCTCTTTATTTTTAACAATTTCACAAGCAATGAGTATTACTGAATCAACACTCCTGCGTTTCTTTTCCGGCCTGGCTATTCTGCTTTTGGTTGGATCGCTGTCATCCTGTGACCCCAACAGGGTCTATGAGAAAAACAAGGATATCCCGGATTACCAATGGAAGTACGATAACGTGCTGGCATTTCCTTTTTCCATAAAGGACACAAATGCCCTCTATAACATTTACGTCAACGTGCGCCATACCCACTTTTTCCCTTATCGCAACATATGGCTTAAGGTCAAAACCCAATTTCCTAAAGGCAAGCAATTGGAAAAGCGGGTGGAAATTAAGTTAGCAAACGAAAAAGGAAAATGGTACAGCGATTGTGCCGGAGATATTTGCGATTACCGGGTCGCCATTCAGGAGAATGCTTATTTCGATCAAAAGGGTGAATACAAGATCCATCTTGAACAGAACATGCGTCAGAACCCCTTACCTGGCATCATGGACATGGGCATCCGCGTGGAAAAGACGGGCAAAACAAAGCAAGAATTGGCAAACCAAGGCGAGAAAGCAGCAGAAGATCAAGAAGATAATGGAAACTTACCTTGATCATTTTATTGTTATCCTCAGGCAAGTTTATTTTATTAATTTGGTGGCAATTAGCCGCTTATGGATGTCAATTACATCGTCCTTGCCATCCCGGTTTTTTTCCTTCTCATTGGCATAGAGGTGCTTTTTTCCAAACTGCGCCAAACCAACTACTACCGTCTCAATGATGCAGTAACAAATCTCAGTTGCGGCATTGGGCAGCAAGTGGTTGGCATCTTCCTTAAAACGGCCACATTCATCGGGTATCAGTTTATTTATGCCAATTACCGCTTGTTCGATATGCCCCAAACCTTTCTGATGTGGTTTTTGCTATTTATCGGTGTCGACTTTTTTTACTATTGGTTTCACAGGTATGCCCACGAGATCAGCTTCTTGTGGGGAAGCCATATCGTTCATCACCAAAGCGAAGAATACAATTTTACGGTGGCATTACGACAAGCTTGGCTGCAGGGGGCTTTTTCCTGTTTTTTCTACCTGCCTTTAGCCGTGGTCGGCTTTGATCCTATCATGTTCGTGACGATTAGTGCCTTTCAAACCCTTTATCAGTTTTGGATCCATACACAAACGATTCATACCCTTCCCCAACCTGTTGAGCTAATCTTGAATACACCCTCCCACCACCGTGTTCATCATGGCGTCAATCCCAAGTATATCGACCGGAATATGGGCGGTACTTTGATTATTTGGGATCGCATATTCGGCACTTTTCAACCTGAAGACGAAGAAGTTGTCTACGGGGTTAAAGACCAACCCAAAAGCTGGAATCCGCTTTGGCTAAACTTTCATTATTGGATCGAGCTGTTTCGCGATTTACCTAAAGCGAGCAACCGGGCTGATCGCTGGCGGATGTTGGTGAAACAACCCGGCTGGCGGCCGCCAGAGCTCGGTGGCGTAAATCCACCAAAAGAGGTAACACCAGACACCTTCCCGAAATACGATACAAAGGTGCCTGAAGGCTTGAATTACTACGTTTTGGTCCAGTACGCCCTCATTCTGCTCAGCAGTTCCGGTTTTCTCTTTCTTCCCGATGATTTTAACACATTGGTAAAGCTCGGTTCTGCCGCTTTGATTATCTTGTCAATTGTCAATCTTGGCGGCATATTTGAAAAGCGAAGATGGGTCGCCTATCCGGAATACTTCCGTCTATTGGTCTTTTCCGCATCCATTGTCCTCTTTTTCAGGGAAAGCGCCTTTCTGATTCCTGTTACCGGATTTGCTTTATTCCTGATGGTCGCTTCTGCCTATTGGTTTTTCCAATTTTGGCATATCTTTACAAAGCCTGCACACGTAATACCCGATGAGGATTGAGCCATGTCAGATACTATCATTACATATGCCATCCCCTTCTTTCTTCTTCTCATTCTTGCGGAAGTTATTTACAGTAACCTCCACGATCTGGACCTCTACCATGGGAAGGATACGTTTGCCAGTTTAGTCATGGGGCTGGGCTCCGTGTTGATCAGCATTGGTGTTAAATTTATTGCTTTTGCCGGCTTTTCCTTTCTGTATCAATTTGCTTTGTTCGATATCGGGTACCAATGGTGGGCGTGGCTGATATTAATTTTTGCCGATGATTTCACGTTCTACGTTCATCACCGTGCCAGTCATTCCGTGCGATTACTTTGGGCAGCCCATGTCAATCACCATTCCTCCAAGCGCATGAACCTCGGCACAGCCCTTCGGCAAAGCTGGACGGAGCTGTTCTACAAGTACGTTTGGTGGATATGGCTTCCGCTTCTGGGCTTTCCACCTATCATGGTTCTCACAATGATCTCCATCAACTTGATTTACCAATTCTGGATTCATACGGAGACCATAGGGAAACTCGGTCCCATCGAATGGCTATTCAATACCCCTTCACATCACCGCGTTCATCATGCCACCAACATTAAATACCTGGATCGTAACCACGCTGGCATGTTCATCATCTGGGACCGGCTCTTTGGCACGTTTGTGGAAGAAGATGAAAACGAGCAACCCGATTACGGTATTCGCGGCCCTCATCCCACCTATAATCCATTTCATATCGCCACCCATGCTTTCATCGATCTTTGGCGGGATATTCGCCAACCAAATCCGCTGTGGGTGAAGCTCCGCTATATCTTCATGCCGCCCGGCTGGAGTCCTGATGGCTCAACGTTAACCACCAACCAGTTGCGAGAAGGTGTAAACAAAGGACTGATTTCAGCTGATGCGTAGCCTTTCCGTATATTTGCCACAACCTTAAGCCTCTCGGCATTGTTCATGTAGACCGGTAAATATTCAACACAATGATAAAAATCATACGCAAGGATTTCCTATTTGCCTTCCCTCTCATCGGCATCATAATTTCTCTATCAACTTGCCAATATCCGGATAAGCCCCATAATGTCATTCTTAATGATAGCTATCAATTAGAAGTGCCCGCTTACATGAATGAAACCTCAGAATTGAATGCCGATGCGGAAGTCCAATTCCAAAATAAATTCCGCAATCGTTATTTGCTGGTATTTCAAAGCCAAAAGCAAGAGCCCTTCAAGGACTTTGTGGACCAAAGGGTTCAACAGTTGTTAGACAAGGTACAGGACAGCGTTATTAGCAAATCCACAGCTAAAAAGGTGAACGGCATTCAAGCTCATGAGCGTGTTATTAATGCCAAAGTTGGCGAAGAACGCATTTACTATAAGCTGATGTTCTACGAAGGAAAGAAGCATTTCTATCAACTTGTTGTGTGGACCAGGGACGATAAATTAGCTCCTTTTAAGCAGGACATGGAGAAGATTGCAACGTCATTTCAACGGAAAGAATGAGGAACCAGTTACACGCCCCATGTCGCTCAAGCAATTTTCTTTCTTGTACGGTGCCGTTTCCATTGTTGAATTGATAGCGCTGAACAATTTTTCACAATTGGTCTTGTGGCTTTCCTTATAGCTCATATCTTTTACATTATAGCATTTGGGAACAACGTATGGCACTCGCCAAATCCGGCATTTCTCAAAAAAACGCCCCTTGCGGGCCTTCCCATCGTAGTATTGTACGGCATTCTCCTGTACTTCCTTATTCCTTCCCTGAACGAGATGCTGTTGCCTGTTATCAGTTACGCAACGGTGTTGACCATCATGGTTCTTGCGGCCCTGAATCGCTATCAGGCCGCTCCACCAGATAGTGTCGCATTCATTTTTACTGGCTCCCTCCTATTCATGGCCTCAGATTCACTAATCGCCATTGATAAATTTCTTACGCCATTCGATGGAGCACAACTATTGATTATGGCTTTGTATATAAGTGCTCAATATTTTATCACGATAGGGGGTATGCGTTATCAACCGCAAAGAGTTGTACATTAGTCATCGCATTTTTTTATATTTAATAATTTTCTTCTCGACTAAAAACAGAACGCTTGTCATTTTCCAAAGATCAAATACCCTCTGAAGATGAATTGGAGCAATATTTTGCCAATATAGCCCATGCTCGTGGCGTCCCTCCGTTATACCAGGAATTCCGTAGCGAGAAGACCCAATCGGACGGCATCGAAATCCATATGGATATTTACGAAGTAGGAAAAGAAGCTCCTACGGTCATTTTCATCCCGGGTACAGCAGTCTATGCCATGTGTTTTGTGGAGATCCTACAAAAAATAGGTCAAGCCGGCTACAATGTGATCGGCTTCGATCCAAGGGGGCACGGCAGGAGTGGGGGTATAAGAGGAGATTATACGATTACTGAACTCATCAGAGATACACAAGAAGTTATCGATTATGCAAAGAATCGTTTCGGTGGTAATATCTCGTTATTTGGAAGTAGCCAGGGTGGTATTGTAGCTTTTTATACGGCAGCACTTGAGGAAGAACGGATTCAAAGTGCTATATGCCAGAATATTGCTGATCTTACCCGTACCGACACAATCAAATTGGTACGTTTCCCCGGTTTAACAAAAGCTATCAAACCGGTGCTTATGACGTTTTCCCGCTTATTTCCGAACGCTGATGTACCCATCCTCTCCTACCTTGACCTTGAAAAAGAAAAACTGCGCTATTTCGGTGACTTCAAAAAGTTCATGAAGCAGGATCCCCTTACCAACCATACAGTTAAGCTCAAAGTGCTCAAATCCCTTATGGATACGGAACTCCCGAAGCCTATCGAGGAAATTCGCGCACCCTTGATGGTCGTACAAGGCAATAAGGACCTGATTTTTCCCGTCAGCTACACCAAGAAGCTCTATGAACGACTCACCTGTCCAAAGCGTTTGGAGATTTTTAAAGGGCTTACCCATAGCATGTTGGTGGAAAATGTGGATACAGTTGCCCCACCCATTTTAGAGTGGCTCAATAGTGTTCACGCCCCTCGCAATGAGAGAGCATCTCAAGATGGGATAGGCGGATAAAAAAAGCCGGCCCTTGAAAGGACCGGCTTACTTAGAAGAGCGATTTTGCCGCCAATCAGAATGAAAAACCTCCATTCCGATACAACTCGTTGACTTTATCCCAATTGACAACGTTCCACCACGCATCCACGTAATCGGGACGTCTGTTTTGATACTTCAGATAATAGGCGTGTTCCCAAACATCGATACCGAGAATAGGCTCACCTTGAATCTCAGCTACATTCATGAGCGGGTTGTCCTGATTAGGAGTCGAACCAATTTTGAGTTGACCATTCTTGAGGACCAACCATGCCCAACCGGAGCCGAAACGGTTCAAAGCAGCTTGTGTAAACTGATCTTTAAAATCGCTGAAACTACCAAAGGTACTGTTAATCGCTTCGGCAACTTCGCCACTGGGTTCTCCGCCTCCTTGAGGGGACATCACTTCCCAAAAAAGTGTATGGTTCCAATGACCACCACCATTTTTGCGAATAGCTGCCGGATGGCTATCAACTTCAGAGATCAGTTCTCTGAGGCTCTTACCGGTTAGATCATTATCTTCACAAGCCTTGCTTAACTTGCTAACATAACCGGCATGGTGCTTATCATGGTGGATTTTCATCGTCTCCTCATCGATATGAGGCTCAAGTGCATTATAAGCGTAGGGCAGATCTGGTAATTCGAAAGCCATAGTTTATAGTTTTTATTTTAACAATTCATTGCCCCAAAAATATAGTAAAATCAAGATAAAAATTGAAAGATTAACCTCTTCGTTTAATATGATTCCCGTTTAGACCTGAAGAACTCCGTTAACAACTCAGAGCATTCGTTAGCCAATAGTTCTTTTTTTACGGGCAGTTTGGCTGGTAAAACACCAGAGCCGTATAAAGAATAGCCGCATTTTGGATCATTTGTCCCTGTCACCAAGCGGCTTATTTGCGCCCATCTTGCTGCTGTGGCACACATAAGACAAGGTTCAAGCGTAACGTAAAGCGTACATTCGGTCAAGTACTTGCTGCCAAGACCATGCGAAGCACTTGTTATAGCAATCATCTCGGCATGGGCTGTTACATCTTGTAATCGTTCTGTCTGATTATGCCCTTTGGCAATGATCCGATCCTTTGACACAATCACAGCCCCAATTGGCACTTCATCCTCTTCATATGCCTGCTGAGCTTGTTTCAGCGCCTCACGTTGGAAAAATTCGTCTTGATCGATCATGAGGAATTTATTACCATTGAGCTTATCCCTTATCATGGTATACATTAACCGGACCGGGATAGCCAGGATGAAGTGCCGGAGGTGGGACTTGAACCCACACGGCCGAAGGGCCACATGTCCCTGAAACATGCGCGTCTACCAATTCCGCCACTCCGGCATTTCAATATCTTCAATCAGATATGAAAAGCAAAGGTAAAGAAATCTTTGAGGGAATCTACTTACCAAAAACGGGAAATTTGCTGTAGTTTGTTCCCCCTATGCCTATTTACGAACTCAACGATCAGCTCGTTTTTCCACCGCCCGAGAAAGCCGATCCGGACGGCTTGCTTGCATTTGGCGGTGATCTCGATCCCGACCGGCTCCTGATCGCCTATCGAATGGGCATTTTTCCCTGGTTCAATCCGGGCGATCCCATCCTCTGGTGGTCGCCTGACCCGCGAATGGTTCTCTATCCCTCCCACCTTCACGTTTCTAAAGATATGAGGAGAATACTGCGCAAAGGACAATTCTCAATCAGCTATGACAATGACTTCCGGGCTGTCATCACCGCCTGTAAGGACACTCCGCGTAAAGATCAATCGGGAACATGGATAACGGATGAGATGCAGAAAGCTTATGAAGAGCTTCACAAGCGCGGGTACGCTCATTCGGTAGAAGTTTGGCAGGAAGGTGAATTGGTGGGCGGTCTGTATGGTGTATCGTTGGGGGGCTGCTTTTTTGGTGAATCGATGTTTTCCAAAGTTAGCAATGCCTCGAAAACCGGACTTATCACGTTTGTACGAGATTTAGTAAAAAATGGCTTCCAAATGATCGACTGCCAGGTTTATACCGATCATCTGGCAAGCTTGGGGGCAGAGG
>PXTV01000018.1 GCA_003022985.1 Bacteroidetes bacterium SW_11_45_7
CGATAGACAAAATCGTTATTAATTCGATCTGTAAGAACCGGTGATTGCTCCTTTAATCGCCCGTAATTGAGGAGCAGAAACGCACTTCTAAGGTTTTGCCACATATTATCCTTGCATTGGCGGATAATTTCATTGGAGGGTGGCCAGAAACCCAAAGAACCAATTTCAGGCGTCATGGAAAGGATTTTGTTTTTCACGGTTTGCTGCCCGTACATCCAGTCGTCAGAGCCACCATTGATTACATAACCCACAGTTTCATCACCCGTGCCGTATAGATAGTTATTGTCCTTGGTTATATGGTTGGCATAGTTGCGGAATGTAGAGGAGTCGGCTGTTTTGAAAGACCCTTGGTACCCCCAGGGATAGATCATTAAATTGCTGTAGGTGTGATAATTCAGGGCAATCCGGAAGTCGTGGTTGATCGTAAATTGACGCATGATCTGTGTTTCCGGCTCTGAAAAAGCCGAATCACCCCTGTAGACTTGTGTGCTGGGATCGGGCGAGGAGCCGTTATTATCGTACCCCCATTCATAACCGTAATTCCTGTTCAGGTCCACACCGAATGTGCCGTCCCCATTATCGCGCCTGTTTTTGCGCCACATCCCACCACCGTTGGGATCGGTTTGTTGGTTGTAGATATAACCATCCGGGTTAACACAGGGCACAAAGTACATTTCAGTATTGTCTACCAGGTATTGGATGGCCGGGTCATCCGCATAGTTTTCCAGTAGATAGTACATGAAATAAATCAGGTTGGAAAGCGAAGCGGGTTCACGCGCATGATGAAGCCCTGTGTAGAGGATTTCCGGCTCGTTTTGATCGATGCCGGGTTGATCGGAGATCTTCAAATAGTAGATTGAATGGCCATTGTGGGTTGTATCGTTAGAGATGGGTAAGCGTGTAGTTATAAGCCCCGGATAATTGGCAGCCATTGAATCCAAATGGTTGAGCATTTCCTGGTAAGTGAAAAAGCCACCCATTGATCCTAATGAAAAACCAGCCGGCACAGGGTAGGGTTGTTGATAACCGCACTTATCATTGAGCTGTTGCTTCCTTTTTTGGCGTTTTGAATTGGCGTTACTGTTGCGGTTTCTTTTTTTGTAAAATTCCTGCACATCCTCGATCAAAATGTTATAGCGATAACCGGCCGTATCGATTTTACGAATCGTTCGTTCCGAATAATCCGAAATAATGAATACGCCCTTTTTGACCTGTCCATGATCAACGGGGATACCCAGGCTACCCAAATCGCGAATGGTCTTATCACCAAAAAAGATTTTTACTCTGGAATAGGTTGTTGTATTACTGATCTGTGCATTGGTTGATAAAAAACCTGTCATGAAGAAGATCAAAAAACCGGCAATTGGGAGGAGAATGGGGTGAGGTCTATCCATCGTGAATTGTGTTGTGAAGTAAATGCCTGTGAAGTTGTAAAATGGTCAACCAGTCGTGATGGTTTTAAGCTGCAGATTGTGTAATCATTCATGAGGTTGTAAACGTGTTTCGTCAATTTGTTTAGAGATATGCTACAGTCAAAAGGAGGTACTTTTAAATATTGGAGGCAAATAGTAAATCCATATCCGTATAATGAATACCGAACTTTTCACCAAGATACTGGTTGGTGAGCCGTCCTTTGTAAATATAAACACCATGACGCGTTGCTTGATCAAATTGGAGCAGGCGTTCAAACCCGCCAATGTTACTTGCTTTGATCAGAATATTTGAAAGGATATTGCTAATGGCATAGGAAGCTGTTCGGGAGACGCGGGATGGTATGTTAGGAACACCGTAATGAATAATGTCGTTATAGGTAAAGGTGGGATGATCGTGCGTTGTTACTTCCGAGGTTTCAAAACAACCCCCTTGGTCAATACTTACATCCATCACAATAGAGCCTTTCTTCATTCCATTGATCATCTCTTCAGTTACAACCAATGGACTCCGTCCAAATTCGGAGTGTATTGCCCCAATGACCACATCAGCATCGCGCATTTCTTCCTTTAATAGTTCGGGGTAGATGAAGGATGTGTGGAGACGGCTGCTGATGTGGTTTTGCAGCCGCATCAACTTGTAGACGTTATTATCGAAAAGGCGCACTTCAGCACCTAATCCAAGGGCTGCTCTTGTTGCTGACTCGCCCACCATGCCGGCACCTAATATTAACACTTTAACAGGGGGCACACCTGAAATGCCCCCGAACAAAATGCCTTTACTGTCCTTATTGCCGCTGAGAAGTTCAGCGGCTTGAAGGATCACGGCACTTCCGGCTATTTCACTCATCGAGCGGACAAAAGGGAACGTGTTCCCATCGTCTTTGATATACTCAAAAGCCAGTGCACTAATACGCTTTTGCATGAGGGACTTCACACATTGGCCGGTTAGAGTTGGCAAATGAATGGGGGAGATGAGTGTTTGATGGGAATGAAGATTATCCAGTTCATTCATGTTGGGAGGTGTAACCTGGATAATGATATTGGCCTCAAACACTTTTTCGCGGTTGGCAACAACTTCGGCACCAGCTTCTTCATAAGCTGCATCTGTAAAATGGCTTCCTTCACCGGCCCTGGATTCAATGATAATGCGGTGGCCGTTATTGATCAAAATACTAACGGTTTCAGGGGTTAGCGGAACCCTTTTTTCCTGGAATGCCTTTTCCTTGGGAATGCCTATGAACAGTTTGTTTGGCTTTTGCTGAACCTCAGCCGGCTCTTCCTCGGGATAGAGGGCAAATTCAGAAGCGATTTTCGTCTGTTTAGGTTGGTCTTTCTCCGCCATTCGTTATTTTGATTTTTCTTTTGTTATCCGCTACTTGTGTTAATTCCACCCATATAGTTTCGGGGGGAAGAAGGTCCTGTATTATCTGCGGCCACTCGATGAAACAGAAATCGTTATTGTCGAGGTATTCCTCTATACCTACATCCAATGCCTCTTCCATGCTCGTTAGCCGGTAGAGGTCAATATGCCAGATTTTGCTGAGTGATTGTTGGTGAACATCCTCTATTGCGTATTGATTCATAATGGCAAAAGTTGGGCTGGTAGCATGTTCCGAACTTCCCAAAGCTTGACAAAGAGCTTGTATAAGGGTCGTTTTGCCTGCCCCCATCTCCCCTAAAAATGCAACTTTTTTCCTGCTTTGACAAATGGGAGCTAATTCATTGGCTATCGATTGGATATGGGAAAGCTCGTATGTACGTTCAACCAATTGCTCGGTCATTGGGTGGCGTTGAATGAGAAGCTAACGTTTTTAGTCATCTTAGTTCACTATATACAAAAGTAGCATTTATGGCGATTGTTTTAAGCAGCAAAAAAATGTTGCACTGTAACGACTCAGTCTCAGTAAAATAGCCACTCCCGAATTTCTAAGGATTTCCAAACAAAAATGACTTAGTACATCGGGAGTCACTCCCGATGGAAATCATCGGTAGACACTTCCGATTCTAAAATCGGGAGAAATAGAGTAAGGTTTGTACCTTATATTCCCTATACTATTTCAATTCGATGGCGTGTTGTTCTTTCTTTGAAATCGTCTTGGTGTCTACCGATGTCAAGCATCGGGAGTGGCAAAACTGCTTATCATTGATGAGGAAGTAAAAACGAATAGAGTGATTGGTTACGTTGCACTTGAACCTTGAATTCAGTCACCCTTTCTAACTATTGGACTTAAGAAAGTACTATCAGGCATTGAATGCCTGTGCTCGCTTTTTGGTCGATACCTAATTGCACAATGCTTCCCGGTCTTTCTTCCGCAACTTAGCAACAACAACTGATAAGAATGGTATTTTAAGTATCCAAAAGAATCTTTACGAATTGGCTCATAGTTCCTATATTGTTCAAGTCAGTTTTAAAAATAGAATTCCTGAAGATTGCTTTTCTTAACCACTTTGCTACCAATGTATTGAGTAACTTGTAACTTTTTATGCGCGAAAACTTGTGAGTAATTTGTCAAGTTTTCTGTCATTTGCACAAGGTGAGTTGCTTTCTATCATCTGTACATGTAAAATCTTAAAATAATAGCGTTATCTCAACAGTAACAAAACAAAAGAAACAAAAGATAGCTCATCCGGAGCAACGGGTTTATCCTCCCATTATTCCTGACATTAAGGAATGGCCTATCTATAAACTGCGGAGGGATATGGATGACTTCCTCCGTGAAGTAGTTGATACGTCACAAAGAGCCATTTTGAATAGGGTACAGGATGAGGGACTTGGTAATGAATTGGCGCGTACATTGTACCAGGAACGCATCCGTTTAACGGAAAAGCCCTGGCGAGCAGACCCAAAAGATGAGAAGCCATTCTGGAACAACATTAAGCAAGAGCTCCTTAATAACGGCCTATTGAGTAATGGTGGTACGGGCAATGAACAAAAGGAAAGGGAGCTTTTGCAGAAGATCATGTGGCGCTATGCCCGCGAAATTGCCGGTTATTTTGATCCGTCCACTTACAGGTTTGCCAAACGAGCAGTTCCTTTCATCTTTGGCCGTCTTTTAAATGCCGCCCTTGCACAGGGATTTAAGGGCAAATGGAGCGACACTTATGCCATACGGGATAAAATTCGTCTTACAGGTAATATCGAGCATATCCGTGAGCTCGCAAAAGATCATACCATCGTGTTAGTCCCAACGCATTCCAGTAATCTGGATTCTATTCTTATGGGCTGGGTCATCAAGGAGATGGGATTGCCAGCCTTTCTTTACGGTGCTGGCCTCAATCTCTTTGGCATTCGTATTCTTGCTTATTTTATGAACCGCCTTGGCGCCTATAAAGTAGACAGGCGCAAAAAGAATCCTATTTATTTTGAAATCCTTAAAAACTACTCGTCTCTTGCTATTCACAGGGGCTGTCATAGCTTATTCTTTCCGGGTGGTACCCGTTCTCGATCCGGGCAGATCGAAAAAACGCTCAAGCTCGGGTTGCTCGGTAGTGCCCTTGATGGCCAGCTCTATAATTTCCGGCAAGCTAAAGGGCGTGATTTCCGGAAAGTTATTGTAGTACCTGCGGTTATTAATTACCATTTTACCCTTGAGGCGCCAAGTTTAATCGATAGCTACCTCAAACAAACAGGCCAGGAACGTTACATCATTGAAAATGATGAATACTCCACCTCCTACAAGATATCCAAGTTCTTGTTCAAGTTTTTTACAGCCGATACGGACTTATCAGTATCATTTGGCTCTTGTATGGATTTGCTGGGGAACGAAGTAGATGGGCAAGGGGTTAGCCATTCCCGCTCAGGCCGCGAAATCGACTTCAGGGATTATTTCGTAACACGCGGTGAATATAAAGCAGACAAACAGCGGGATCGTGAATATATCAACATGTTAGGCGAACGCATTGTGGAGCAATACTATCAGATTCATGAAGTCTTTTCCAGCTATGTAGTGGCATTTACCGGTTTTGAATTGCTGCAACGGAAGTTCAAGCGGCTCGATTTGTACCAACTACTGCGCCTTCCCGAAGAGGACCGCCACATACCTTATACAGAATTTGCCGAAACCGTGGAGCGCCTTGTGCAACATCTCAGGGATATGCGTGATCGTAATGAAATCCGTTTGGCCCCGCACATGGAAACGGATGTGGAAGAAATTATAGAACATGGGTTGAACAATGTAGGCCTTTATAACGCCAATTGCCCATTGGTAAAAGATCACAATGGCGATTTGACGAGCGAGGATATGAATCTTCTCTATTACTATCACAATCGTTTGATGGGCTATGGAGCAGCCAAAATCAATAACCCTGACAGTGAAGTCACGAGCATTCCTGAGAATATATCAGCTACTAATTCCATGGAAAAGGTCGCTACCGAGTGTACACTCCTCTTTCCTTCAGTTCCATCTGCCCATTTTCGTGACATGATGCGGGAATTAGCACCTCACGTTTCCCCTTCTCATATTATTATTCACGGCACAAAAGGCTTCGACATCTCCCGGGTCCGTGATGAACAGGGTAACGCACCAAGAAAGCTCAGCCGCGAGACCATTCGTACCATGAGTGAAGTTATTCGTGAAGAGAGCTTGGTTGTGCGTATCGGTTGTGTGGCCGGCCCCAATATAGCCGGGGAGCTCAAGCAAGGCCAGCCGGCTGCCACTGTTATTGCAAGCCGTTTTAACGAGGTAGTTAACGAGGGGATTTACGCCCTGCGCAGCTCTTATTTTCAGGTGTATGCAAGTAATGACATTATTGGTGTTGAATTGGCCAGTTCTTTAAAAAATGTCATTGCTATAGCGGCAGGTGCATTGGAAGGCCTGGGGCTTGGCGTTAATGCCAAGGCGCTTCTCATTTCCCGGGGCATGGCCGAAATGACGCGTATTGGTGCTGCACTTGGGGGTGATAAACACGCATTTTTAGGGCTTGCGGGTATTGGCGATTTAATTGCAACTTGCTCAAGTCCGCACAGCCGCAATTTTAAAGTCGGGCATCAATTAGCTCATGGAAAGTCGCTACAAGATATTCTCAATCCTATGGAAGAAGTTGCCGAGGGTGTTGAAACCGTACGCATCACCAAGAAACTTGTCGATCAATACCGTGTTCGCGCGCCCATCGTCCAAACCGTTTATCGTGTTGTAGAAAATAAAATGACGGTCAATGAAGGGCTTCAATACTTGATGAGCTATCCGTTTGAGATTGATGTGGACTTTATCTAAATCTCACCTATGCACAAAAGAGGTTGCCATTCATCTCAACAAACTTGGTGCAATTGATGTTAAAACGCTACACGATTTCTAACGCCAATTCACGATAGTGGGGTACGCCAGTTTACAAGAGTGCATTACAGACCTGCACAAGCACGGCCATTTAGTTAGGATTGACAAGGAAGTAAATCCCCATCTTGAGATGGCTGCTATTCACAGGCGTGTCTACCAAGCGGAAGGCCCGGCTGTGTATTTTGCCCATGTTAAAGGGAGCCCATTTCCTGCTGTTTCAAATCTATTTGGCACACTTGAGCGCTCCCACTTTATGTTCCGCGACACACTGGAGTCTGTTAAAAAGCTCGTTCACCTTCGCGGCAATCCGATGGTTGCATTAAACGACCCAATAGGTTATGCCGGCACCCCTTTTTTAGCTTGGTCATCCCTTCCTAAGCGTGTCAGATCAGGGCCTGTTTTACAAAATACCACTCAAGTCCATCAACTGCCGCAAATTAAATCCTGGCCTATGGATGGCGGGCCTTTCATTACCTTGCCGCAGGTATACACCGAGGATGTCGATCATCCGGGCGTCATGAAAGGAAACCTTGGCATGTACCGGATTCAACTGGGCGGTAACGAATACAAATGGAATGACGAAGCGGGCCTGCATTATCAAATCCACAGGGGAATTGGTGTGCATCAGACAAAAGCTCACCGTAAGGGCGAGCCGTTGAAGGTTAGCGTGTTTGTGGGAGGCTCGCCAGCTCATAATCTGGCAGCTGTCATGCCTTTGCCCGAAGGTATCAGCGAGCTCACGTTTGCAGGAGCACTTGGAAACAGGCGCTTTCGCTATACCAAGCGAAACGGCTACGTCATCTCAACAGATGCCGATTTTGTGATTACCGGTATGGTTTATCCACAGGATAATAAGCCCGAAGGGCCATTTGGCGATCATCTTGGCTATTATAGCCTCCGGCATCCGTTTCCGGTTATGCATGTAGAGAATGTTTATTACCGTGAGGGAGCTATATGGCCTTTTACTGTGGTAGGAAGACCTCCCCAGGAAGACACCAGTTTCGGGGAGCTGATCCATGAAATCACAGGTGACGTAGTGCCTCAAGAGATTCCCGGTTTGCATGAGGTCCACGCTGTAGATGCTTCCGGTGTTCATCCGTTATTACTGGCTATAGGCAGCGAACGATATACACCCTACTACGAAAACCAACCACCTCAGGAATTATTGACCATTGCCAACAGCATTCTCGGTTTTGGGCAAATGTCCTTAGCCAAGTATTTGTGGATAGCTGCAAGAGGTGATAGTACAGCTCTTGACACACATGACATCAAGGGCTTTTTTGGCCATATGTTGGAGCGTGTTGATTGGACGCGCGATTTGCACTTCCATACCAATACAACGATCGACACACTCGATTACAGTGGCTCTGGCTTAAATAAAGGATCCAAGGTTGTCATAGCTGCAGTAGGAGCAAAGAAGCGTTCATTGGCCACAGAATTGCCAGAGGATTTGGATTTACCGGATGGTTTTGGTGAGCCGAGAATTGTGATGCCCGGCATTATGGTTATTCAGGGGGCTGTTTATAATAGTGAAGATACGGGCGAACAACAGATCGGTAAACTATGTGAGGTCCTGTATCAGCGAGGCCTCACCACACCTGACAATTGGCCTTTGATCATTATTGCTGATGATAGTCAATTTACCGCTAAAAACGAACGTAACTTTTTGTGGGTCACATTTACAAGGAGCAACCCATCTCATGACATTCATGGAATTAACAGTTTTATAGACCATAAACATTGGGGATGTACGGGGCCACTTGTTATCGATGCTCGTCAAAAACCGCATCATGCCCCACCCCTTGAAGAAGATCCTGAAATTGAGAAACGTGTGAATGAGTTAGGGAAAAAAGGCGGCCCTCTTCACAATATTATTTGATACCCTGATAAGGCAATATTTTGGTCAATTTTATGCCAAGAATACGCTTTTCCAACATTTTACGTTTTTCATGAAGTGTGGAATTATTATTTTTGATGGAAACAAAACTGTTAGGTTATGCAAAAAACAAAAATGCTTTTACAAGTCTTCATGATGACATTAGCCATTGGTACATTGGCTGTCTTCCCTTTTTCTAACAATGCTGGTGCGATTTCATCCTCGTCACTTACTTTACAGGATGATGGCAAAGTGAAAAAAGTAGCTAAAGAGAGACTTCAGAGTCTTTACAAAAAGCTCGAAATGAACAGGGATCAATACGATGAAGCCTGGACTGTGGTTTACGAGTATGTTGGCGATTTTATGGAACTCAAACAAGAGGCCACAGTTTTTGATAAGTGGAAAGATATCAGAAACAACTTTAAAGAGCGAATGAAGGGCATTCTCGATGAAGAGCAGTACAAGAAGTTTGCCGAGGGCAAGTGGGAAACCAATGACAGGGAAGAATTAAAAGCGGCAATGGAATAATTTGCCAGCCCATCACACTTATTATTAATGAATGAAGACCGTCTCTACATCAAGTAGAGGCGGTTTTTTTTTGGGTAAACAATGTTTTAATGGGCAGGAGCGAGTGCCAAGATATTGGATGAGCTTGCAAAAAATTTGTCCTGTGCCGTAATCATTTTGCCTAGTTTGTTGTTGATGCAATTGACTCTATAAAAGAAGATGTGAGGCTAATAATTTGACAAATGAAGGTAGGCTATTCTTATAAACGGTACCCTATTCATGATTCCTACGATACCATAGTTATTGGTTCCGGCATTGGAGGATTGTCAACTGCCGCTATTATGGCCAAAGAGGGCTATAAAGTCCTTGTGCTTGAAAGGCATTATGAAGCCGGTGGCTATACCCATGTCTTTAAACGGCAGGGCTATGAATGGGATATAGGCGTTCACTACATTGGGCAAGTGCATCAACCTTTTACCACGGGTTCACGCCTTTTTCGGTATTTGACGGAAGACCGGTTAAAATGGGCTTCAATGGGCGATGTGTACGATCGTATTATTATTAACGGTGAGGAATATCAATTTAAGAGTGGTGAAGAGGCATTTCGCCAGCAAATGAAAGCTTATTTTCCGGGAGAAGAAGATGCTATTGATCGTTACTTGTGGCATATACAACACGTAAGGAAGGCCAATGGTAAATATCAGGTTCAAAAAGTGTTGCCTTCCTTTCTACGCATGATTTTAAGTGGATGGATGAGCAAAGACTATATGAAATATGCGCGCCAATCCACGCGCCAATTTTTGGAATCCCTTACAAATAATCAAAAACTAATTGCTGTTCTTACCGGCCAGTATGGTGATTATGGCCTTCCGCCATCAGCCAGCAGCTTTATGATGCAAGCGATCGTGGCTGGCCATTATCTACAAGGTGGCGCTTATCCTGTTGGTGGCGCGAGTCAAATTGCTAAGTCCATTGCGCCAGTTATTGAAGAACAGGGGGGTCAAATTTACATCAATGCTGAAGTAGATCAAATTCTTGTTAAGGGTAAAAAGGCCACGGGTGTGCAGATGAAGGATGGTATTCCTGAAGTTAGCTAACCAACTTGAACCCTCTGCTTCCCATATTTGTCTTTATATTGGCTTAAATGAAACCGCAGATGAGCTGGGATTCAATAAGTCGAATATCTGGGTCTATCCCCATTCTGACCACGATAAAGCAGTTCAGGATTTCATCAACGATTGGCATCAGCCGCTTCCCGTGGTGTATATTTCGTTTCCATCAGCCAAGGACCCGGATTTCGAAAATCGTTATCCCGGCAAGGCCACAATTGAGATTATTACGCTTGCACCATTTGAATGGTTTCAAGATTGGGATGGTAGTCAATGGAAGAAACGGCCGGACGAATACGAAAATCTCAAGGAATGGCTTTCTCAGCGAATGCTTTCCACTCTATACGATTATGTGCCACAGGTTAAAGGTAAGATCGATCATTACGAACTATCGTCTCCGCTCTCCACTAAACATTTCACAAATTACCAGCAAGGCGAAATTTACGGCCTGGCCCATACAACGGACCGCTTTTGTGAGCAATTTCTCCAACCTAAGACACCTATCAAAAATTTCTATTTAACAGGGCAGGATATTGTCAGTTGTGGTGTATTGGGTGCTGCATTTGGAGGCGTCTTGACAGCTTCGTCAATTTTGAACAAGAACGTTATAAGCAAGATCAAAAAAGAGGTGCCAAAAGAAGAGGGTTCTGTTGAACCAACCTGAAGCATGATTCCTTTTACCACTTCTTGTATTTGTCAATTGTACTCATCATTTCTTCAATAGCCGATGGTTTGAACCAGTGAATATCTTCTTCCCGCCTGAACCAGGTTAATTGACGTTTGGCGTATTGGCGCGTATGGGTTTTGATCAACTGTACCGCTGTTTCAAGGTCCAGTTTGCCATTCAAGTAATCGAAAAGTTCACGATAGCCAACTGTTTGCAGTGCCTGATATTGCTGACAATCCTGCAATTGCTTCACCTCTTCTAATAATCCGTTTTCCACCATTTTATCAACACGCTTATTGATCCTGTCGTAGAGGATGTTGCGGGCGAGCGATATACCTAACTTCAATACATTGAAGGAACGAGGTTGTTGATGACCTTTCCGGTAAGCGGAAAAAGGCGTACCGGTTCCTCGCATGACCTCTAAAGCACGGATAAGGCGATGAGGATTGCTAAGATCAACTTGTTTGTAATACGCAGGATCTTTTTCCCGCAATTCTTCTTGCAGAGAATCAATACCGTAATTGGCATAGAGGGCATTTAGCTCTTCTCTTATCGATGGGTCTACACGAGGCAGGGGGTCCAGCCCTTCAGTAACCGCTTTTATGAACAAGCCGCTTCCGCCTACTGCTATAGCAGTATCATTTGATTGAAAGATCTTATTTAGTCTATGAAGAGCGTCTTTTTCAAATTGCCCGACATCGTATTTCTCCTTAATGGAAAGAAAGCCGATGAAGTAATGCGGAATCCCCTCCATCTCATCTTGTGTGGGCTTAGCTGTACCGATGCTCATCTCCTTGTAGAACTGGCGGGAATCGGCTGAAAGGATCGATGTGTTGAATCGTTTTGCCAATTCAACCGCAACCCCTGTTTTACCGGTAGCAGTAGGTCCGGTAATCACTATTAAAAGAGGGGGTGATGAAGAAGTACTCATACTGCAAGTAGGTGAGTGTTGTTACGCATTGGTAGTGTTGAAAAATGTCATTTTAATACCGTAAGGTATAATGCACTTTGCTAAGTTCTTCATTGAAAAATACGATCCCTACAAAAAACAGATCAATGGAAACTGTTACGCCCGGATCGTTACTAATGGTTTGCCAGGCATTCATCATTTCCCCGGACCACCGGATATCGTCAAAAACCATTATTGTACCATTGTGAGCAAACGACTTGCATTGGTAAAAATAATCTACCGTTGCCTCATAACGATGATTCCCGTCAATAAAGGCAAAGTCGAGCGAGTTCAGCTCTTCTAATACTTCCGGTAGTTGTTCTGAAAAAGGTCCTGTTTTTATGGTAACATGATCGATCTCCAATTGATCAAAGGTTAATTGTGCCTCTTCAGCCAATTCTTCTTCGCCTTCCAGCGTTATCATATGCGCATTACGCCTGGCCAATGCCATATAAGCGGTGCTTATACCAAGGCCGGTTCCGATTTCCAAAATAGTAGTAGGCTCAAAGAAATTGACGAGCCGGAAAAGCAAACGACCGTATTTGGGGCGCAGCGAAGCATTACGCACAAACGATGCCAAAGGGGAGTGGATGCCGTGCCGCTTTCGTGAGGAAAGAAGGTAATGAAGGTATTGGCCAATCAAGTTCATGCAAGTGCTTTTTCAAGAGCAGTAGTTAGGTCATCAATAATGTCATCTGCTTCTTCAATTCCCACTGAAAGACGAATAAGGCCATCCGATATGCCGTATTGCTCCCTCGTGGCCCGATCAACACCTACATGTGTCATAGAAGCCGGGTGTTGAATGATGGTATCTACTGTTCCCAAGGAAACAGCAATGGTACAGAACCTGAGGTTGTTCAGAAAAGCTACAGCTTTGTCAAAACCACCTTTTACTTCAAAACTTAACATGCCACCTGCCTCATTCATTTGTCTATTGATGAGTTCAGCATCCGTATGATCCGGAAGACCCGTGTACCATAACTGATCGATAACATAGTGATCTTTAAGTGCATCAGCCACTTTTTTTGCATTGATGCAATGCTGTTCCATGCGCAGTGCAAGTGTTTTTAAGCCCGTGCTGAGCAAAAAGGCATCAAAAGCATTGCTGTTAGCACCCATCAATTTGGAAGTCTTGTAAACCGGGCCATCCATCATATCGTGATCCTTGCCGATGATGGCACCTGCAACAGAATTGCCATGACCATTCAGGAACTTGGTTGCTGAATGCATTACAAAGTCAGCGCCAAATTGGAACGGTTGCTGCAAAAGGGGGGTACAGAAGGTATTATCGACCACAGTCCATGCATTAGCTCGCTTCGCCATGTTGCTAAGAGCCCCGATGTCATAACAGCGCATGGTAGGGTTTGCTGGTGTTTCAATATAGACCATACGGATGTCATCATTCTCCTGTAAATACTTCTCCACCTTTTCCGAATCCGATAAATCAGTGATGATTGTTTGAATACCCTGGCGCTTGAGTTCACTAACAAAGAGCTCGTTAGTGCCGCCATACAGATCTCCCTGAGTGATGATTTTATCGCGACTTTGCAGCGTAGCCGTCATCAATGAAGACAATGCCCCCATCCCGGAACTGTACAGCCGTGCTTTCAGGGAAAGCTCCTTGCCATCCGGGTCCGTTATCCCCAAACTTTCCAGCGCAGCCAATTTCTGTTCTACAGCATTGATGGAAGGGTTATCCCAGCGACTGTAGATAAACCCTTCGCTTTGCCCCCGGAACGCTTCCATGCCGTGTTCTGCATTATCAAAGACAAAGGCCGTTGTAGCGTGAATGGGATTTACATGAGATGGCGTGGAAGACTCACGCACAGGAAATTCCTTGGAACAAAGGGAATGGAACTTGGAAAACATAAAAAAGTGGTTTTGAATAAATGAGGCCGGTTTACTGACTCATTGGGGAATGCAATCCTCTGTTTTGTTAGATCATCGGTTTTTCTTGTATCATCTTTCTCTTCATCCTTGTCGGCAACTTCATCAGTGCTCATTTGTAATGGCCTTAAATCAGCAGCTTCTACTCTATAGTAGATACTAATCACCTGATCTCGGCTATCAAATGCAGAAAGCTGGAAAAATTCTGTTGTATAAAAATGTTGTTCAACCTCAATATGGAGACCGGTTTCTTCCTGCCACTCTCTTTTCAAACCATCGACCGGCCCTTCTCCCCACCGGAGACCTCCACCGGGAAATTTGGTGATTTCATTTCCTTGAATTATCTCATCAGCTAACAGGATCTGTTCGTTGTAGATCAGTAAGCCATAAACCCGGATATTAAATCGCCTGTCTTCTTGCATTAGCTTTTAGGGAGCATTTTTGGATGGTGATAAGCCCAAAGTAATCAAAAAACAGTTCCCTATTTCAAGCCAATAATAGAAAAATCAAAATCCGAGGGTCTATAATGAACCCGCTCCCGATGATTTATGGATCGGCAGAAGACGCTGGAATAACATTGACAAATACTTCACGCAATTGGTGACATACACTATGCGGCCCTCCATGCATCGGGATTAGGAGCCCTGAGATTCCCTTTCCCGGCACTGCCCTGTCAACTCGGGGCCTGATTCCTACAATCCCTTGTTGCAAAAGGGCGGTAACTTCGCCCAACCCTTCGGGTTGACATTTGAACCCGAAGGGTTGAATATCTCCTTGCTCAGGTGCGGCTGCGGTCCTCCAGCCTGTCTCGCCCCCTAACCCCCGATGGGGGAACCGCAATGCGCCTCTTGACTTGTGGCTATTTTAAGAGCCATTATGAGTTTTCTGATAAAAGACCAGAATCCGTGCGGCTACTTTTCGCCCGCCTGTCTCGCCTCAGGCGAGGGTGGATGGGCGTTAGAATACTGGGTCAGGCATGCCTGCCCCGTTAATTCGGGGCCTGCCCCGTCAACTCGGGGCCTGACCCCTACAACACCGGATTGCACTATTTGTGGCCGCTCATCGCTAAGCCGTCTGACCGCTCCAAGTGGTCGGACGGCTGGCTTCTTTCTTACGTGCAATCCTGTCATCCACCTAAT
>PXTV01000019.1:0-5637 GCA_003022985.1 Bacteroidetes bacterium SW_11_45_7
AAGCCAAATAAACTTGTTGCGGGCATACGTGAGGATACTATCCAACACAGGATGAGTCCACACGCCATTGATGAGACGAAAGAGAAACTGATCGTATTCGAGTAGGGTTTCGATCATGGTTTGCGCGCTATCAGAATAAGCCGATCGGATGTTAATTCATCATAGGTATTGAGATCGTAATCGCCAAAGCAATTGATCATCTCAAAGCCGGTTCGATCAAAATAACGTTGAAAATCCTTGAGCCGCAGGGTTTTGACACTTTCCTGAAAAACATGTTCAATATCCTGATCAACCACAGTAATCGTCTTGGTGATGTAATTACCCTGTAGTTCGCGTTCAAGATGAAAGTCGATACCGTCAAGCCTGATGTCCTCCTCTGGCGTAAAGTTTTGCGTTGCTTTCGTTGTATTCAAATAATCGATAACAAAAATTCCCTGCTGTTGAAGTGAAGTCTCCAGGGCTCTCAGGGTTTGGCAATTGCCTTCATCATCGAAATAGCCAAAACTGGTAAAAAGGTTGAGCACATAGTCAAAATAATCAGCACGAACAGGTTTACGCATGTCCCATACAAAAAAGCTCAGATTGTCGCTTTCATATTGAGCTGCCTCCCTGATATTGTCCGGGGCAATATCTACTCCTATTACCCGGTATCCTTTCCGGGCGAGTTGCAGCGCGTGCCGCCCTTTACCACAGGCTAAATCCAGAAACGATGCATTGTGGGCGGGCTCAAGGTAGGATACCAAATTATTGATAAAGCGCGAAGCCTCTTCCCTATCACGATTCTGGTATAGAATATGATAATAAGGGGAATTAAACCAATCTTTATACCATTCGTCTTGCTTCACCATAGTGCTTTCGCCATTATACAGAACGCGGGGTGCGAGAAAATAATGTTGTCAAGTGGCGCTGAGGAAAGTAAAATCCAGGTCAATCGGACATTACAACCAAAAAGCAAATCAAAAGAAAACCGCCTTTTTCACCACTAAAAACAGTACCTTTGCACGCTCAAAAATAACTGAAAATTGACGTTAATTACATCCATAGCCGGTATAAGAGGGACAATTGGCGGAAATCCCGGAGATGCCCTCACACCGTCCGACATAGTGAAATACACTGCTGCCTATGCCCAATGGGTAAAAGATCGTGATCAATCGCCAAACGTTGTTATTGGCAGAGATGGCCGTGTGTCAGGCCCTATGGTAAGAAATTTAGTTGCAGGCACCCTCCGGGCAATGGGCGTCAATGTCATCGACCTTGGCTTATCGACAACGCCTACAGTGGAAATGGCAGTCACGTGGGAAAATGCAGGTGGCGGCATCATCATCACTGCAAGCCACAACCCACGGCAATGGAATGCTCTTAAGTTATTAAACAATCTTGGTGAATTTCTTTCTGAACAAGACGGGCAAGATGTTTTACACATTGCTGAGACCAATCAATACAAATTCGTTAGTGTGAATCATCTTGGTCATTACCAAACCAGAAATGATGCTATTCAACAACACATTGATGCTGTCCTCAACTTATCGCTGGTTACCAAGCAAGCCATTCAAAAACGTGACTTGAAGATTGTGGTGGATTGCGTCAATTCAACAGGTGGTATTGCTGTCCCCGCCCTACTCCGGTCGCTCGGAGTTGAAAACATCGTAGAGCTCTCCTGTACACCAAACGGCAATTTTCCCCACAATCCTGAACCATTGCCGGAAAACCTGACAACCTTAGCCAACGAGGTTGACAAGAAAAATGCCGATCTCGGTATTGCCGTGGACCCGGATGTTGACCGTCTGGCTTTTGTGTGCGATGACGGCTCCATGTTTGGCGAGGAATACACGTTAGTGTCAGTTGCGGATTATGTGCTGTCCCATGAACAAGGCAGTACCGTATCCCACCTGTCCTCTACAAGTGCGCTTCAGGACATAACCGAACAACACGGATGCTCCTATTTTCCTTCAGCCGTAGGTGAGGTCAATGTGGTGGCGAAGATGAAAGAAAAAGAAGCCATTACAGGGGGCGAGGGGAATGGTGGTGTCATCTATCCTGCTCTTCACTATGGGCGGGATGCGTTGGTTGGCATTGCCCTGTTCTTAAGTCATCTTGCGCTTTACAATAAGCCGAGCTCTGTGCTCAGGAACAAGTATCCGGATTATCAAATGGTGAAAAACAAGGTAGAGTTATCGCCCGATATCGACCTTGATGCACTTTTGACAAGGCTACAACAAAAGTACCAGAACAAGCCGGCCATTACAGAGGATGGACTCAAGCTTTATTTTGACAACGACTGGGTTCATTTACGGAAATCCAACACGGAACCGGTCATCCGCATATATGCCGAAAGTACTTCCGAAACCACTGCAGATAACCTGATGCGTAAACTCATGGAAGACCTCAAATCGCTCTCCAAAGGGGAAGAAGCAGAAGCTGATTAGTTGTCTATGAATTTTATATTGACCTTTAATGTTGCATCGGATGAGTAAATCATCAGCTTTGCAATTCATTCGTGAGTCATTTGTTGGTATGCTAAAATCGTAATGAAAGACCATGTCAATTTATCTCGATAACGCTGCTACCACATGTATTGATAACCAGGTAATGGAGGCCATGCTGCCTTACCTGAAGGACTGTTATGGGAATCCTTCTTCCACACACAGTTTTGGCCGGGAAACGAAAGCTGCTATTGAACAAGCCCGCAAAACAGTAGCCGGTCATTTCAACGTTACACCCGGAGAAATTTTCTTTACCTCGGGCGGTACGGAATCCAACAATACGGCAATCAAGTGCGCTGTTCGCGATTTCTCTATCGATCATATCATTTCGTCTCCCATTGAGCATCATTGTGTCCTGGATACTGTTGAGCACCTTGCCGAGCAGGGCACAATAACGCCCCATTATGTCAGAATCCTTGAAGACGGCCATATCGATCCGGAGCACCTTACTGAATTGCTGAGCTCATTGGAAGGCAATACATTGGTTTCCCTGATGCATGCCAACAACGAGATTGGCACGGTATTGCCCCTAAAACAAGTAGGTGACATCTGCAAGGAATACGGTGCCTTGTTCCATTCTGATACTGTCCAGACCGTTGCCCACTATCCGCTTGATCTGCACGAGCTCAATGTTGACATGGTCTCCGGTTCAGCCCACAAGTTTCACGGCCCTAAGGGAAGCGGCTTCCTGTATGTGAATAAAAACCTTAAGCTGGATGCCTTCATCCATGGTGGTGGCCAGGAACGCAGCATGCGGTCCGGAACGGAAAACCTCTACGGAATTGTGGGCTTAGCCAAAGCTTTTGATATTGCCTGTCATGAGATGAACGACCAGAACGAGCATATCCTTGAATTAAAGCAGTACATGGCTGATCAACTCCACCAAAATGTGCCCGATATCCAATTCAACGGAGATATTGGTCATGATCAGCTTTGCACAGTGCTCAATGTTTCTTTCCCCAAAAGCGATCAAAGCGAGATGTTCCTGCTCAATCTTGATATGGAGGGTATTGCAGCTTCCGGTGGCAGTGCCTGTAGCTCGGGGGCCGATGCGGGCTCACATGTACTGAACGAGCTTAATGTTGATCCTCACCGCCCGTCTGTGCGCTTTTCTTTTAGCAAATACAATACAAAAGAAGAGATCGATACTGTGGTGGAGAAGATTAAGGCGCTTTATCCCGTAGCTGCTAAATAGTGCCTTTCCCGTGCCACGCATCTCATTCCTCTCAACTTTTATAAAATTAATCATGAGGTGTAAAAATTATACACATCCCTTTCATGATAAGGGGCCAATCCAATAGCGATACAATCACCATTTCGGGACGCTAACCATTAAAACCTTCCAACTTTTCCACATCCATCAATGAATGCATTCTTCTCAAACTCCACGAGAATGCGTTCCTTTGTGCATTTACGTCATTGAGCAGAACAATATATTAGTAACAGCATCATTTCATTGCAATGCTTTATCAGTATCACCGGGATTGGGAAACCAGTTTGTACGAGTTGATCTTTGTGGTAAGTGAAGATCCGCACATCAACTACTTCATTGCTACTTATGTTGTCCTGAAAGACGATAAAGGGGAATATACCTACAGTACACACCGCGTCTACACGAACACCATTTGTGATTACGGCCTTACGCTAACTGAAGACGGCTGCGAGCTTTTCGCCAACATTGAGCAGTTAGCCCCTCCTCAGCTCGAAGAGCAGTTCCAACCCAACAAGCGAAAATCGTACACCTTGCGTGAGCTCGTGAAAAATGAGGAAATCCGAAAAACTATCCATCAATATGTTGATAATCGATTCGGACCCATACTGGAGCTGATTCATCAAAACAAGGCCGGGGTCTTTTTTCAATACAATGAATCCACCAAACTAACGCGTCATCCAATTACCCTTGCCGAAACATCAATCGATGCTGTCTTTCACTTTCAACGGACATCTGAAGGGGTTAACTACAGCTTATCAGCATCGGTGGGTGATGAAGAAATCATCCTTACCGGGCGCGAAGTTCATATCCTCTGCAACAAACCCGGATGGCTCATTATAGATGGTGTTCTCTACAAAACCAACGAAAGTCTTAACGGTAAACTTTTCCAGCCATTTGTTACAAAAGATGCCATCACAATCCCCAAATCCAAAGAGCGGGAATATTTCGAAAAGTTCATTATTAACAAGGTGCGCAACAACAGCGTCAATGCCGAAGGATTTGCCATAAGCACCAGCAGTCCTGATCCTTACCTGAGCCTTTCCCTCGTAACCGAGCCCTTTGATGATCACCATCTCCTTGCTGCTTACTTTTACTACAACAACGAGCAATTTTTTGCCCGGGATCAGCGCCACGAGAAAGTCAGCATAGGATTTAATGATGAAGGCGACATCAACCTGTTCAAAACTGAGCGCAATAAGGAACAGGAACGTGCTCTACTTGCTCAATTGGATGATCTGGGTTTTGAGAAGTGGAAAGACGGCTATTATAAACTGGCTAATAGCAATGGCAATGGTCATGATCAAGAAGCGATCTATGAATTGGTTGACCGCTTAGCCGATCTCCGTGAAACGCTTGCCCGGCAAAACATCTACCTGGATCATAACCCGCGGCACCACGTACCGATGAGTTTCCACAAGCCCGAGCTTTCGTTTGCTGTAGAAAGCAATACCGATTGGTTCGACATCAAGGCAACCGTGACAATTGGGGATTATTCCTTCCCTTTCACCGATTTTTACGATCACATTCTCAATGGCAAAAGGGAATTCGAGCTGCCTGACGGGTCAATTGCCATCCTGCCCAATGAATGGTTTGCCCAATACCGCGAATTGCTTACCATGGGTGAGCAAGAGCAGGACCATATCTACCTCAACTATTATCAAGGCGTCCTGCTGCAAGAGCTCAATAACGCGAATAAAAACCAACAAGACGGAATTGGAACGGAATTCAATATTGGCCATCCCACGAAAGATGTACCGCTTTCCTCTTCGCTAAAAGCCAATTTGCGCCCGTATCAACAGTATGGCGTCAACTGGATGGAGCACATAAGGGAAAATGGGTTTGGCGGTTGCCTGGCTGATGAAATGGGCCTTGGGAAGACGCTTCAAACATTGGCGATGCTATTGTATCAAAAGGAACGCCTCCTGGCAGGCTTTCATCATG
>PXTV01000019.1:5651-7473 GCA_003022985.1 Bacteroidetes bacterium SW_11_45_7
CTGATCCATAACTGGAAACAGGAAATCGAACGCTTCACACCATCGTTAAGCGTCCATCAGCACACGGGTATCAACCGGCCTCGTGAAGCCACTGTTTTGCAGCAGCACGACATTATTCTCACTACCTACAGCATTACACGGAACGACCTGCAGCTCTTTCAACAAATCGATTTCAATTCCATTGTGCTCGATGAAAGCCAATACATCAAAAACCCGAGGTCCAAAACTTATAAAGCGGTAACCCGGCTAAAGGGGAAGCACAAAATGGTGCTGACGGGAACGCCCATCGAAAATTCGCTATCAGATCTCTGGGCGCAGGTTAACTTCTTTAATCCCGGTATGTTGGGCTCCTTCAGGTTCTTCAAGGAAGAATTCATCGATCCCGTTGAAAAGCACGAAGACGAACAAAAGCGCTCCAAGCTGAAAAAACTGGTGCAACCATTTATCCTGAGGCGTACCATTCAACAGGTAGCCAGGGATTTGCCCAACCTTACCGAAAAGGTGTTCTATTCCGAAATGCCTCCCGAGCAGCAGGAACTCTACGAAGAGGAAAAGTCAAAGGCGCGCAACAAAATCCTCGAAAACCTCAAGCAGGTTGGGCGGGCAAAAACCAACATCCTGATATTAAAATCGCTTACGCGCTTGCGCCAGATCGCCAATCACCCGGCATTGTGTTTTGATGAAGGCCAACAAGCGTATCCGTCAGGAAAGTACAACGATGTGCTGGAAAACCTGATGAATATCCTTGAAGGGAACCACAAAGTGCTCATTTTTTCACAGTTTGTTTCCCATCTTGACCTGTTCAGAACTCATCTTGACAAGGAGGGCTTCTCCTATGGCTATTTAACCGGTACCATTGGCAGCGATCAGCGGCAAAAGGAAATTGAGCAATTCCAGAATGACCCAGCCACCAAGGTCTTCCTGATCTCCCTTTCTGCCGGTGGCACAGGATTGAATCTCACCGCTGCCGGCCACGTCTTCCTGCTGGACCCCTGGTGGAATCCGGCTCGCGAATCCCAGGCCATCAGGCGCGCGCACAGAATTGGTCAGGATAAAAATGTGTTTGCCTACAAATTCATTACCGTGGATACCGTAGAAGAGAAAATCCTCAAGCTCCAGCAGCGCAAGAAACAATTAGCCGAGGATTTCATGCCCGGCGAAGATCAGCTCAACCTGTCAAATGAGGACCTCGAGTACTTGTTGGAGTAAATTGAGGATGCGTTAATCCACCATTGCATCTTGAAATCTTGTCATGTATCCTTCCTTTTGATATCCTTATACTCCAATTTGCACAAGCGTTATTGGCGCAATATTCAATGTCTTTTCCCTAAAAGCATGATAGCAAAATTTCCATGATATTTGGCAAATCACTATTTTTGTAGTTCATTTCGGATATGAAACACGGCTATAAATGAATTCCTTAGGACGCCACATTCTGGTCGAATATTTCGGCTGCTCGGAAGAACTCATGATGGACACGCAACATATTGAAAAGAGCATGGTGGAGGCCTCGCGCGAAGCGGGCGCCACGGTTATCAACTCAACGTTCCATCACTTCTCCCCCTTTGGCGTGTCCGGTGTTGTGGTGATCCAGGAGAGCCATCTTGCCATCCACACATGGCCGGAGTTCGGATATGCTGCTGTCGATCTTTTTACGTGTGGCGATTCGGTCAACCCGTGGATCGCCTATACCTACCTCAAAAATGCTTTTGAAGCTGATCACGGTTCTGCCCTTGAAATGAACAGGGGCTCGAAGGACCTGCTCAAACTGAAAGACATTCAACCCCAAAGCATTGACGAACAACCGGCTGAGGAGGAAAAG
>PXTV01000020.1:0-2244 GCA_003022985.1 Bacteroidetes bacterium SW_11_45_7
CCTTACAGGAGGGCTGTTGTAAGGCATTATCACATTGTTTACTACATAAGGGAAGAAGGAGTTTTTATTGTTGATATTTTTGATGCTCGTCAATCCCCTGGCAAGAAACGTAAGTAGAAAAAAATAGCAAAGCGGACAATTCCTCAAAAAATACCTCAACACTTCATTTCTTCAAAGCCACTGCACAGGAGCCCCTGTTACTAGTGCAAGCCTGCCTTTCGCCCGCCTCGCCTCAGGCGAGGGCAGTCAGGCGTCCGCTTGTGCCAGCCATGTTTAAAGTAAGCCAAACCTGTTTGTCAACCTCACATATCATCAATATCTTCAGGCATATGGCGATCCAGTCCGAACAATCTTGCTATCAAAACACTAGGGGCATTTTTCATTTACAGACCGCCCCCACCAACTACGGCCTGCCGTTGCAGCCCTATGTGATCAGCCACTTTAAGACGAATTAAACAACAATGTTCCCGGAGAGAACCTTGAACATGCGCACGATCCGTCAGAGTGTGATCACGAATCTACTGAAAGCCGGTCATGATCTGAGAGTGGTGCAACACTTTGCCGGCCACAAGTATCCCGGAAGCACGGAAAAATATAAGCAAAGCGATGTAGAAGCCTTACAGCGGGCGATTGATAAATATCATCCGATGGGGTAGGAATGAAAATGCCGGCTAAAAATGTTAATTTTAAGAAAAAAGAAATTGTTATGAGCGAAACAGAACTAAGAAAGAAACTTCACGAAGATATAGATAAAGCAGATCATCATCTCTTGAATATGATCAATGCATTAATGGAAGCATACGGTGATGAATCTGTGATTATTGGTTATGCAGTCGATGGAGCTCCCATAACCCGCAAGGATTTAAAGAAAAGGGTTGAAAAGGCTGAATCCCAAATCGCAAAAGGGGATTACATTAGCCATGAAGACCTTGAAAAAGCATCAGCTAATTGGTAAAACAACGCCTTCCGGTTTTTTGGGCCAGGGAAGCCAAAGACCAATTAAAAGCTATTTATAGTTACTACAAGGAAGAATCTCCACAAGGAGCAACAAATGTGAGAAAAGATATACTTGCCTTAGTTGCTCATATTCCTGTTTTTCCAAAAAAACATCAAGTAGATCCTGATCTTGGTGAGCCTTACAGGAGGGCTGTTGTAAGGCATTATCACATTGTTTACTACATAAGGGAAGAAGGAGTTTTTATTGTTGATATTTTTGATGCTCGTCAATCCCCTTGAGAATAGCCCTGCGCGCTTGCTCTTTGTCTTTGATCATGAGTGTGCTGCCATTGCCCTTTTGGGCCATGCCTTTCATAAAAGCCAATCCTTCGTCATCCCGGCCAAATCCAACAACGGAAAGGTTAATTCCCCGAAAAGCATTCCAGCGCACTTTCATATTGATCTTGGTTCGGGAACCCGATAATTCATCAAACTTCCCATCAGATGCCATTATGACCTGGTTATTCCCGGCCTCAATGTAGACCTTCCGGGCTTTCTGATAAGCTTCTGTCAACCCCCTGTTCGCCCTGGTACTCCCCCTTGCCTCCAGCTCCTTCACCTTTTGTTCTATCATGGCCTTATTATCAGCGGTTGTTGTTGGCAGCACCATGTGGCTGACTGTGGCATAGCTGACTATTGTCACCTTGTCGATAGAGCGCAAATGCCGCACCATGTTGATGATCGATTGCTTAAGATAAGGCAGTTTATCTTCTTCGGCCATAGAAGTCGATACATCGATCAAAAAGACCACATTGTTGGGCTTGTACTCGGAGACAGGCAGTAATACAGTATCCTCAGGGCTGGTGGTAGCGATTGCCTCCTGAGGTTCTTCTTCCAGTCCCTCCTCGGGTTGTTGCTCTACAGTATCCTGCCGGCCGGGCGGAACAGGAGAATTGCCGGGGTTTGCCTCTACCTGAGAGGGCCTCTCTTGATTGTCAATTGGCTCAACCTGCTTCTCATCGATTTCGTGGGTGGCTGCCATCTCTTTTTCACGCGGCAGTTCAAACCGCAAAAACGGATTGTTCCGGTTAAGATAGACAGTTGTATCCTTTGTACCGTAATATTCGGCACTTGCCGTGACAGTATAACGCCCTATCGGGATTTGCTTTTCGTAAATGCCTTTGTCATTGGTTATCTTATCTTCAGAAACATCACTGATAGTAACAGTGGCGCCCTCAATGGGATCACCCGTTATACTGTCAACAACGATACCGCGATGGAGGAAAGACACTTCCGCTTTGTCCTTGC
>PXTV01000020.1:2291-3167 GCA_003022985.1 Bacteroidetes bacterium SW_11_45_7
GGCAAAACTCACTACTTCCCCTTTCAATTGGATGGTTACTGGCTTAGCAGCCGAGCTGTAATAAACGGGTATTTTCACATTAAAAGGACCGCGCGACTTAGGGGCATAAACAATGCGAATCATGGCATCCGTACCGGGTTGAATGGCATCTTCAGGCCATTCGATTTGGGTGTGAGCCGGTGGTTTGCGCTTTAGAATTGAAATGGGCTGATCAGACGTGTTAACGAGCAAAAGGGTGTCGATGCGGCTGAGCCATTTTTCCGTTTGCCCGTAATCGATCGTGGTGGGTTCAACGCGAAGATCGTGTTTCTGGGCATTACTTAGCAATGGTAGGAGAAGGAATAACAGAAGGGCGATAAGCAAATAACAATATCGCAAACGCTATGATTTATAGACGAGGAAATATGCTTCTATAACGCTATCCCTGCCCAACTTATTTCAGAGAATGAGGTCAGGTCAGCCCGCAGTGAATGAAGAGCATATGCCAAAAACAAGAATTACTTGTCGCTCTTCTTCGTTTTCGCGGCTTGATCGTCCAGCTTTTTGCTCAACAACTTATCAACCTGTTTTGGCCCAATGCGCTTCCCTATGATCGTCTTGTCTTCATCCAAAAGAAATGTTTTGGGCGTAGAGCGGATATCATAACTATCGCGAAAGTTACTCCTCGCCCTGAGATCAGCAACATTGATCCAGTCCTCCATATTGTAATCTTTGATGAAATTGCGCCATTTCTTTTCTTCAACTTGTGTGTTTACAGCGAACACCTTAACGCCATCATCTTTGTACTTCTTGTACACATCCACCATTTTGGGCGTTACATCCTGGCAGTGGCCACAATCGGGGTCAAAGAAATAAAGAATCGTGTAAGGGGCTTCG
>PXTV01000021.1 GCA_003022985.1 Bacteroidetes bacterium SW_11_45_7
GTCGCGGAGTGCTTCGAGAAACTGGTTGGTAAACTTTTCCGATGTGACGTACAGTACTGTTTTTTCGCTTTCACCTGGTTGGATTGCATTGCCGATAGCTTGAGCCAGATGCGTCTTGCCCAGGCCAACTCCCCCGTAGATGACCAATGGATTAAATGCTGTTCCCCCGGGGTTCGTGGAGACAGCATATCCAGCCGATCGGGCCAGGCGGTTACAATCTCCTTCAACAAAGGCCTCAAAATTGTATTTGTGGTTGAGCTGGGAGTCGATGTTGACCTTCTTGAGCCCGGGTATAATGAATGGATTTTTAATGGATTTCCCCATTGCCATAGGCGCTGATACTTCGTTGTTATTCGAAGAACCAGTATTGTAATTCGGATAGTTCACTGTATAGGGCTGCTGAGGACCCGAACTGTTTTCAACAACAATTTGGTATTCGAGGCGGGCTTCATTACCTAATTCTCTTTTGATCGTTTTGCGCAACAATGTCACATAGTGTTCTTCCAGCCATTCGTAGAAAAACTGGCTGGGAACTTCAATAGTAAGGACGTTACCGTCAATTCGGACCGGCTTAATGGGCTCGAACCAGGTTTTATAGCTCTGGTGATTGACGTTGTCCTTAATGATAGCAAGGCAATTTTGCCATACTTGTTCACATGTTTGCGTCATAGATGCCAACGCTTAGAATTTTTATTGAAAAAAATGTTGTAAAACCAGCAGTTATGAAGAGCCCACTCAACTGCATGTACAATGTTCTTGAAAAAAAATTTCAAAAAAAATAGCTGCTCTTATTGTTTTTCCATTCGTGATTACAGGACGCTATTAAGAGGCGAAAAAATTTTGTGTCTCCTTTATAGCAGGATTTGTGGCAGGTTAACAAAAACTTAATGCAAGAAACTGCTATCTTGATCATCTTAATGAAATATTTACAAATTGGAATAAACACTATTTATTATAAACTGTAATAAAACCTTGTAAATGATCCCTTGTAATAATTGGTAATCGAAAAAGAACTCTACAAGAAAACCCAGTTCCTTAAAGCCAATCCGCCCTATGGAAAAATATTGCCATAGCCGGTAACAAGATGGAATGGTTGGGATAAGTTACAAAAAGTGGGAGAACGACCAAATACTGGTCAGTTTTGAAACTCCCCGTACTTGTTGCGTAGCACATCAGCAATTTCGCCCAGTGTGGCGTACTGCTCAACAGCGCGAATGACATAGGGCATAAGGTTCTCTTCCTGCCTGGCTGCTCCTTCAAGGGATGTTAGTGCATCCGTTACGGCCTGCGAATCCCTCTTTTCTTTAAGCTTGTTGAGCTTATCGATCTGTTCCTGACGAATGGCGTCATCTACATAGAAAATGTCATCATCGTAAGATTCGTCTGTTTGGTACTTGTTCACGCCCACGATAACTTTTTCGCCTGACTCCACCTCTTTTTGAAATTGGTAAGCGGAATCCGCTATTTCGTTTTGGATATAGCCCTGCTCAATAGCTTGCACAGCACCACCCATGTTGTCTGTGGTCTCAATATAGTGCCATGCCTTTTCCTCAACCTCATCTGTAAGCTCCTCGATGAACCAGGAACCGGCAAGGGGATCGACCGTTTCAGCCGCACCGCTTTCATGAGCAATGATCTGCTGCGTGCGTAAAGCTATTCTTGCCGCCTCCTCGGTTGGCAGGGACAAGGCCTCATCATAGCCGTTTGTATGAAGGGACTGCGTTCCACCCAATACAGCGGAAAGGGCCTGTAATGTGACACGAGAAATATTGGTTTTCGGTTGCTGAGCTGTTAACGTTGACCCACCTGTCTGCGAGTGAAAGCGCAATTTTTGTGCGCGTTCCTCCGTTGCCCCGAGCTCTTTGGTGATTTTAGCCCACATCCTGCGGGCAGCTCTGAATTTTGCAATCTCCTGGAACACGTTATTGTGGGCATTGAAGAAGAAGGAGATCCGCTTGGCGAATACATTAATATCCAGTCCCGAGTCGATGGCTGCTTGTAAATAGGCCTTTCCGTTGGCCAGGGTAAACGCAAGTTCTTCAACAGCTGTGCAGCCTGCCTCGCGCATGTGATAGCCGGACACTGAAATCGTATTCCAGCGAGGCAGGTTCTTGCTGCAATAATCGAAAATATCGGTGATCAGCTTCATGGAGGGCTTGGGTGGATAAATGAATGTGCCCCTGGCCGCGTATTCCTTGAGGATATCGTTTTGAACAGTGCCTGAAATATTCTTGAGGTCCGCACCTTGTTTCTTGGCCAGAGCAATGTACATAGCCAAAAGGATATAAGCGGTAGCATTGATGGTCATGGATGTTGTAATGTCCTCCAGTTTGATCTTATCGAAGAGGATTTCCATATCCTGAAGGGAGTCGATGGCCACACCGGATTTGCCAACCTCGCCTTCAGCAAAGTGGTGATCGGAATCATAGCCGATTTGAGTGGGCAGGTCAAACGCTACTGAGAGACCCGTTGTGCCCTGTTGGAGTAAATAATGGTATCTCTTGTTGGACTCTTCGGCCGTTGAAAAACCGGCATATTGGCGCATTGTCCACAATTTACTGCGGTACATTGTAGGGTGAATCCCCCTTGTGAATGGGTACTCGCCCGGTTCGGCCAAATCTGTATCGCGCTTGGGATAAACGCACTTGATCTCGATACCTGAATCCGTTGTAAACTGCTCCTTTCGTTCTTTGTATTGTTTTGTATCAGCCAATGTGTTTAAAGTTTAGAATTTGAAGAGATTTGAAATTTGAGATTTGAGGGTTTCCACAGCAGTGTGATCTTAAAGTATAGGAGAAAAAGATAAAGTTATCGATTGGCATTACGATATTGCCATCTTCTTATGAACCACTGATCATCTTCTATAACACCTTTTTGGCTTCTGCGTTGATCACATCAAGTGCCTTTTGTGTTGGCAACGTCTCTTCCATTTGCATCAAATAATCGAATATCGCTTTGCTAAGCTCTTTGCCACTTCTGTCAGGTGGTAATGAAGCACTTATGAGATTGATGAGCTTGATCATTTCGTCTTTGCTCAAACGAACAGTGTTCCACGTTTGGGCCGATACATAAATTTGTTGCGACAGGTTGTGTTCGTATTCAGTGCGAATGGTTTTGATCAAGGCCAACTGAAGGTCTTTAGCTGTCATGTTGGGGTCGCGCACCCTGTTGATCATATTATAAGGCGATATGCGCTCCATGAAAAGAGCCAGCCGTTCGTAAGCTTGCAACCTGATGGGCAGGGATTCCTTTCGTGTTTCCATACGGAGCTGATGCTCCTGTTTTTGGCTTTCATTTTTCATGAACGAACGGATCACGAGATAGGCGGTTAATAAGACAATCAGTGATGGAATGGTGATCTTGAGGACCTCAAGAATGGTTTCAATGATCATAAAAACAAGCTGATTCTTAGTTTTGAATGGACGATCTTCTTACTGACTAACAAAAGCGGATACGAATCTAATCGATTTCAATAAAACAGAACAATGGTGAAGAAACGGAGAAGCTCGCTCAGTTATTTTGAATAACTATCCATTGCTCAATAGCTCAGGGCTAAATGTAAAAATCTTGCAATGTGTATTTCACGCAATTACCCAAAGTGTTGCAAACCATCTTACCGGGGATGATATGGCGAATCAGTACCTCTGAACCCGTCATCTACCTGACCTTTGATGATGGCCCTACACCGGATTTGACGCCATGGCTGCTCGATTTACTCAACGATTACAGGGCTCGGGCAACCTTTTTTTGTCTTGGCAAGCAGGTCAAGACATATCCTGCCCTCTTCCAAAGAATAGTGGATGAAGGCCATAGTGTTGGTCACCACACATTTCACCACCCAGATGGTTGGCAGGTTGCCGGGAAAAAGTATACGGAAGATGTGGAAAACGGCCACAGCCAGATCGCCTCACCGCTTTTTCGCCCTCCGTATGGACGACTCACACCGGGTCAATATTTCTCGCTTATGAAACGCTACCGAATAGTGATGTGGGATATTCTTACGGCTGATTTCGATACCTCCAAATCGCCTGACCATGTGTTTCAAGAAGCAAAACAAGCTGAGCCGGGTTCTATTATCGTTTTCCACGACAGTCCAAAAGCCCGCCATAACTTGGTACATGCCTTGCCTCAAACGCTGGCCTATTTTTCGGCAAGAGGCTTTACCTTTGCTGCCCTCAACAGCAAATAACCAATGGCCCGGAACAATCCTTTCTTTACCGACACTCACGCCCATCTCTTCCTGGAACAATTCGAGGAAGACAGGGCAGAAGTGATGCAGCGTGCCCGCGACCACAATGTTTATCGCATTTTCCTCCCGAATATCGGCAAGGACACCATTCAGCCAATGTTGCAGATGCAGGTTGATTACCCGGGTGAATGCTATCCGATGATGGGATTGCATCCCGGCTCTGTTGACGATAACTACGAGGAACAACTGGAGGTGGTCAAAAGCTGGTTATTCGATCAGGAAGAAGGAAAGCGATTTGTGGCTGTAGGGGAAATCGGGCTCGATTACTATTGGGACACTACCTATAAAGACCAGCAACATGAAGCGTTGCGCACGCAAATTCGATGGGCCAATGAGCTCAACCTCCCCATCGTTTTACATACAAGAGATTCTTTTGACGATGTCTTTACCATTGTTGCTGAAGAAAAAGCTGATCACTTAACCGGTATATTTCACTGTTTTACCGGTACAAAACAAGAAGCCGAGAATGTCATCAACATCGGGTTTTATATTGGTTTAGGAGGGATTTTAACGTTTAAAAAAAGCAGTTTAGGAGATGAGATCAAGGATGTAAAGGATGACCGGATCCTGATTGAAACCGATGCGCCCTATCTTGCTCCCCCCCCTAACAGGGGCAAGCGCAACGAATCGTCATTTGTTCGTTTTGTGGGAGAGAAGTTGGCCTCGGTCAAAGGGATTTCAGTAGAGGAGGCAGCAGCCATGACAACAGAGAATGCCTCACGACTTTTTGGCGTAAAATAAGAACCGGATTTTTTAATTTTGATATGTCCTTTTAATTTTGAATTTTTGTGCACCGCTTTGCAAAGGTAGTTGAATCAAGTTTGCCAGAGCAAAGAATAAAGGCAATCATCAAGCGTTCCTTTGCAATTGGCAACCGAACACGGAGAGGTGGCCGAGCGGTCGAAGGCGCACGCCTGGAAAGCGTGTATCCCGTTATCGCGGGATCGAGGGTTCGAATCCCTCTCTCTCCGCCAATTCTTTGTGGATGAGCCACTCAGGAGGGTCAATTGATGAGAGCTTCATTTATTTAAAACGTAAACTTTTCACCAACAAAGAGAGACCAGTCATGAACAAGCTATTCTTATTTTTCAGTGTCGTTGGCTTGATGCTTGTCAGCACAATTTCTGTTCCTGTCTATGCGCAGGAAGATGATACCGCAACTTCGGCAATGGCGGATACTACATCTGCAGCAGCTGATGCCGGAACAAATGCTTCCGCTGACACCCAGCAAGAGGATACAGCAGCTGCCCAAACTCAATCTCAGGCAAAGGCTGGAGATGAACAAAAGAACCCTTTTGAAAGCAAAACCGAAGAGCAAGGTCATCAGCTGATTAAGCGGTACTTCAT
>PXTV01000022.1 GCA_003022985.1 Bacteroidetes bacterium SW_11_45_7
CAACCACAATATCATTGTCGCCCGTAAGGATGGATTGCACACCGTGCATGATGGCTTTCATACCTGAAGCACAGACTTTGTTGACAGCGGTACTCGGCACACTTTTAGGAAGACCGGCAGCCAATGCCGCTTGGCGTGCAGGAGCCTGCCCTACATTGGCCGTAATTACATTACCCATGAAGAGTTCTTCAGCCTGGTCATGTGCTAGACCAGCCCGCTCAATAGCCCCATTAATTGCTGTTTTTCCTAAGTCGATTGCTGTCAGGGAATCGAAGACGCCACTTAAACTTCCAACTGGCGTTCGTCCTGCTGATACGATATACACTTCTTTCATTTTTCTTGTTTTTTGTGATAAGCCGTTATGCGGCTCAATAGGTTCAAACTTACTAAGATGTTTTTGACCTGATTCTTGTCAATTGCTTACCAAAAAATACCAGCTTGAAACGCCAATCCATCAATGATGGTTGTGAGTAAGCAACCTGGGAAGTCTGTAAATTTATTAATGAAAAGTTGGTGCGTTTATTGAAATCCACCAATTTTGACATTGCTAAGCAAAAATACACTTAGCAAGACTTTTCGGCAATTTTGCCAAAAATAACGGCCCGTGAATCAGTTATTCAAATTCATCGTTAATCGTCACCAGGATATCCTGAGGTATGCCATGTTCATCCTGGCTGCACTGGCCATCACGTACCTCTACCCCAAAACAGCCAGCTTCAAGTACGAATTTGAAAAGGGCAAGCCCTGGAAATACGAAAATCTGATCGCTCCTTTCAGCTTTGGCGTTTTAAAATCCGATGCCAGCATTAATAAAGAAAAGCAGAAGATTTTAGAAAACTTTTCGCCCTATTACCGCAAGGACACGACAGTTCTTGGGAATCAGCAAAAGCAATTCGTTAAAACCTTCAATCAAAAGTACCGCTCACTCAATAATGATACAACTTTCAAAGAATCACTTGATTCTGCAATGCTTGTGCAGAAAGGCCTCAACGCATTAGAAGAGGTTTATCAAAAAGGCATCCTCAACATAGCCAAAGAGCACAACGATTTTGCCAAGGACCGACAAGTTACTGTTGTTAAAGGGAATGTGGCCCGGGAGAAAAAGATTGGTCAGCTATACAATCTCAGGTCGGCTTATCAAGCCCTTCGCAAAAAACTCAAAAAGAATGATACCCTTCAGGCGCTCATTTTGCTGCCTTTGCTTCAACAGTCGCTGAACTACAACATCACTTATGATCACAAGACAAGTCAAGAGGTAAAAGAAAGAAAACTTGAGAATGTTTCCATTTACCGGGGAATGGTACAGAAGGGCGAAATGATCATAGGCAAGGGGAGTATTGTCACCGATGAGAAACACCAAATCCTTCAATCATTTAAACGCGAATACCAGAAGCGCGTCCTGGGATCCAATAAAGGCTATGTCCTCTCGATAGGTTATTTCATCCTTACGGCCATTGTGCTGGCCCTGTTTGTTTTCTTTCTCCAGCTTTTTGCCGAGTCAGTATTTGAAAGCAACCGGAAGATCGCTTTTATCCTGCTGATGATGTTCTTATTGCTGCTCTTGGTGAAGAACATATCATCAACCGACCCCAATCTTCTTTATGCAGTTCCTTTCTGCATTCTCCCCATTACGCTGCGTCCTTTCTTTGGCAACCAGGTAGCCCTGCAGGCCCACATTTCCTTATTACTGCTCAGCAGTTTCATTACTCCCTACGGTTACGAGTTCATTTTCCTGCAGTTCATTGCCGGTATGATGGCTATTTACAGTAACTTCAGAGCCCAATATTGGTCCGACTTCTTTCTGGCATGTTTCTATATCTGGCTCACCTACATCGTTGGCTATTTCGGCATTTCTCTTCTTCAGGAAGCGAATCTTGGCAATGTAGATTACCAAAAGTTTGGCTGGCTTACACTTAATGCCCTCCTAACACTTCTGGCTTACCCATTGATCCCCATTTTCGAGCGGCTCTTTGGATTTGTATCAGCCATAACCTTGCTTGAACTATCCGATATTAACAAGCCCCTGCTGAAAGAATTATCGCTCAAAGCGCCCGGTACTTTTCAGCATTCGTTACAAGTGGCAAACCTGGCTGAAGCAACAGCCTCTGAAGTGGGTGCTGACCCGCTTTTAACCAAGGTGGGGGCATTGTACCACGATGTAGGAAAAATGGAAAATCCGGCCTTTTTTATCGAAAACCAAAATGCGGAACGGAACCCACATGATGACTTACCCTTTGAAGTGAGCGCCAAGGTCATCACGGATCACGTAAAGAATGGCGTTAAAATTGCTAAAAAGCACGGCCTGCAGGATTTAATTATCGATTTCATTCGTACCCATCACGGTACGTCAAGGGTAGAGTTTTTCTACCAATCCTATCTTAAGAACTATCCGGATGATGAAGTTGATGAGGCGCTTTTTTCTTACCCCGGTCCTCTTCCCTATTCCAAGGAAACAGCGGTGTTGATGATGGCCGATTCCGTAGAGGCGGCCTCCAGAAGTTTGAAAAAACCTACAAGTACTGACATTGAACGCCTTGTGGAGCGGATCATCAACTACAAGATCGAACAAAACCAATTCATCAACAGCGACATTACATTCCGGGATATCAAGGTGTCGAAACGGATTCTTAAAAAGATGCTCAACAGCATCTATCACGTACGCGTGTCGTACCCGCAGGCAGAAACCATCTCCGATTCGGAATAAGAAGTCAAAGTCAAAAAAGGCAGTACCATTCCGGTGTTTTTATCTATTTGCTATCATCTTTTCACTTAGTCCAAATTCAGTTATCTTTAACGGTGTATGATCCCGCAGAGCATTATTGACCAAATCCTCTCCACAGCTGACATCGAGGAGATTGTGGAGGAGTTTGTGCACCTCAAAAAACGAGGGGCAAACCTCATCGGATTATGTCCCTTCCATGATGAAAGAACGCCTTCCTTCTCCGTTTCGCCATCAAAGGGCATTTACAAATGTTTTGGCTGTGGGGCATCCGGCAATCCGGTCAATTTTATCATGGAGCACGAGCAACTCTCCTACCCGGAAGCACTGCGTTACCTGGCTGATAAATACAACATCGAAATACCTGAGGAACAAGAAACCACAGAAGAACAGCAAGCCCAGGACCTCCGGGAAAGCCTGCTGATCATCAATCAATTTGCGCAACGTTACTTCAGGGACAATCTCGCCAATTCTGAAGAAGGCAAAACCGTTGGCCAAACCTACTTCCAGGAGCGAGGCTACAGCCGGGAGATCATCGACAAGTTTCAGCTCGGCTATGCGCTTTCATCTTGGGATGCTTTTACCCAAACAGCACTTGAAAACGGCTACCAGCTCGAACTCCTTCAAAAACTGGGGCTTACCAAGGACAAAGACGGTAAGCACTACGATTTTTTCAGGGAGCGCGTGATCTTTCCCATCCACAATCTTGCAGGCAAGCCGATCGCTTTTGCAGGGCGCACGCTCAAGAAAGACGACAAGCTCCCCAAGTACATCAACAGCCCCGAATCGGAAGTTTACCATAAAAGCAAAGTGCTTTACGGAGCTCATCTGGCTAAAGGTGAGATCCGCAAGCAGGATGAATGCCTTCTTGTAGAAGGATATACCGATGTCATCTCCATGCACCAAAACGGTATTGAAAACGTAGTGGCCTCCTCCGGTACATCCTTAACCGATGAGCAAGTCAAGCTCATCAAACGCTTCAGCAGCAATATCACCATTGTATATGATGGCGATGCAGCAGGTCAGGCAGCTGCTGACAGGGGTATCAACATGATCCTTGAAAAATGGATGAACGTCAAACTCCTGGTATTACCCGAAGGTGAAGACCCGGACTCGTTCGTGAAAAGCCAGGGAGGCAGCAAGTTCAGGGAATTTTGCCAGAACCAAGCCACCGACTTCATCCTGTACAAAACCAAAAAGCTCTTAGAGCAAACCAAAAACGATCCCACCAAACGGGCCAAATGGATACATGACATCGTTGAAAGCATAGCCATTGTGCCCGATCAAATCCAGCGGGAACTCTATGTAAAAGAGTGCAGCGAGCTCCTGGCAATGGATGAGCAAACCCTTACAACTTCCGTCAAGAAGGAGCGCAGAAAAAACCAGAACAAACAACGCAATAAAAAAGAAGTAAGGGAAGAAGATGCGGTTACTGAGCAACAGCAACCGCAGGGCCGGCAGGAAGAGGAATTTGGATTTGAGCAGGATTCCACTTACCAACAGGAAAAGGAAGTGATCAGCATGTTGCTGGAGCACGGAGGGAAGGAATACAAGGAGGGGCTTAGTGTAACGGGCATGATCATCCACGAGTTAGGCAATTTCCGGATCGAGCACAAACCATTTGAACAGATTTACAAGATCATTGCCGGTAAATATGCTGAAGGGGAGTATCCCGACCAGGCATTCTTCCTGAATCATGACGATCCCAATATCAGCCAGTCAGCAATTGACTTGTTGCATTCACCTTATGAGATCAGCGAATACTGGGAGAAATGGCACGACATTCCTACCACCGAGCCGTATTATAAATACAAGCAGGATGCGTTGTTTGCTGTTGAGCGGCTCAAGCTCAAACACCTGCGGCAGGAGATCATAGCCAATCAGCAAAAGATCAAACAAGCAGAAGATGAACAAGACAATCATCAAGTAACATCCCTTTTGCAATACCAACAGGCCCTTTTGAAAGAACAAAAGACTGTTTGCAACATTCTGGGAACAGTGGTGCCAAGGTAATTGGTCAATTTCACCTCATCGGCATTGCATGTTTCTTCAATCAATTCTCACCTTCCTTCATTGGCAAAAAATAGCTTATGGCATATTGAAGGTATAGTGGCGCATTGTTTGAAATTTGTAGACGGCTACTTTAGAGGCAATGAAAGAGCCTATTTACTTATAAGACAAGTGTTCACAATCAAAAAGTGATGACTACGCTACTTAAAATGCAACCGGTTGATGCAACTGTTATCGATCTTAGCGGGTATCATTAGTAAATTAAATGGTAATGAGAACTTACCAACTCTATAAGTTCCAACTAACTATGAATTGCATTGCTAACGTGATTAAAGATGAACAACTATGAGCGAAGACAGCAGTCATTTTTATGTAGACCTTCATTGCCATCCGAACATCCGCTCTTATAACAGCGGGCATCCGTCACCCAATGCCACCATATGGGATAACGTCCCCTCTCTTACAGAAGAACAAATGCAGGAAAAAGGGCCTTTTGCCAATTTCGTATTCAGAAATACAGGCGGCATCCACAAGGAATCGCAATCGAATCTTTACAACCTCGCCAAAGGGAATGTACGCGTAGTCTTTGTTTCCCTTTACCCCATTGAGCAAGGATTCCTGGATTTGCGAAAAATTCCCTACCTCTTTACCAAACGGCATCGCCACCCTGAGATCTACGAGGTCATTTTCGGCTGTGCGTACGAGCGCATCAACGCCATCATGGATAACCCCATCGATTACTGGACAGAACTCAAAAATGAATACCAATTTATTCAAGAAGGTCAGGGCTATTCGCCCGATGGCAATTACCGCTACAAGATTGTGAATTCGTATCGGGAACTTGCTGATCTTTTAGAAGAGAA
>PXTV01000023.1:0-8656 GCA_003022985.1 Bacteroidetes bacterium SW_11_45_7
AGGGGATGTCATGAAGGTTGCCACCCAAAATGGCTTTAACATCATCAAGATCGATGAAGCGAATCCGACAAAAATGGGTGTTAAAACGGCCGAACTTGCCAAAAGCATCGTCCCCTCTTCTGAAACGGAAAAAAGGGTCTACTCCAAAGCCAGCAGTTTCGCAGGTAACAATAGAACAGGAGCAAAATTTGACTCTGCTGCATCTGCTATGAACATCCCGGCTCGCAGAGCACCGAATCTCAAAGAAAACGATTACACCATACTTGGGCTGGATCAAGCCCGCAAGTTAGTAAAATGGGCGTATGATGCTGATGAAGGAGATGTTTCAAAAGCTTTTTATCTCGGTGATGAATACGCAGTGGGAGTTCTTACGGGAAAGAAAAAAGAGGGAACAGCTGATTTAGAGGATGTTAGAACGGAAATTGAAGTCAAGGTCCGCCAACAGAAAAAAGCGGATAAGCTTGTTAGTAAGTTGCAAAAAGCACAATCGGGTGCTTCCTCTTTACAACAAGTTGCTCAAAACGTTAATGCTGAGGTGAAATCAGCCACTAATGTGAGTATGGATAATGCCAGTATAGGGAATGCAGGCCAGGAGCCCAAAGCAGCGGCCAGGGCTTTGGCGCTTAACGAAGGGGAATTATCATCCCCCATCAAGGGTAATAATGGTGTTTACACCATTGAAGTCATGTCCCTTATGACAACCCAACAGGGTGGTGGCATGGCTCTCTTTCAACGGGAAAAAATGCGGGAACTCCAGCGGAAGACCCGGCAAAATTTAATGGAAGCGCTCAAAGAGTCCTCTAAAATTCAGGATAACCGCGCTGAATTTTATTAAAGGTTACAAGCCAAACATGTACCTTCATTTTGGCAGGCTTCTTCATTTCTTGCATTGAAAGGCCTCTTAATGGTCATTAGCTTTGCTCAGGAAGCAATGAATGCAGATATCCTTCTTCAGGATAGAACTGTACAGTAGTTTTAGGGACTCCTGTGAAACTTTCACATGCCCTTTTCGTTGAGAATGTTAGAAAATTGATTTCAAACATTATTGAAAATAGATCATATTATGGCTGAAGAACAGCAATTAGTCAATAAAGTGGCCAAAAGCGGATTGATCACACTCGATCTGGTTAACTACTCTCCATCGGCTGATATCGTGGATTTTGATCTTAAAGACTATCTCGTTCAGGGCGTAGCCCTGATGGAGAAACCTTTCAGGGAATCCATGAAAGAACTCGATTGGAGCCAGTTTGAAGGGAAACACATTGCTCTGCACTGCAGTGCAGACGCCATTATACCCATGTGGGCCTTTATGCTTGTCACTTCTTATTTGCAGCCCTATACCGACAGCATTCATTACGGTGATGTAGATAGTACAAGAGAAAAGCTTTTTACGGATACCATCCGCCAGCAAATTGACCCTTCTGAGTACGAAGGGAGCAAAATTGTGGTTAAGGGCTGTGGTGATAAGACGATTCCCCCAACTGCTTATATCGAAGTCACAAAACTTCTTCAACCCGTTGTAAAGGTCCTTATGTACGGTGAGCCGTGTTCTACAGTACCTGTTTACAAAAAATCATCACCTACCCGAAAACGAACGACAAACGCATGAAGAATTGGTCTTATTACATGGTATTTTTCCTGGCTGGCATGCTTATTATGCTGCTCATTCAACAGTATGTGCCAGAACAGAAAGATACCAGGAATAGTGGGTTTTTAACCAGCAGCAAAAATGTAAACAAAAGCAATGCTGCTATATCCAAGCGTAACGTGAATACAACCAAAAAGGTTAAGCAAGAAGCCAGGGCCGTACCGAGTCCGGATGAACTCAACTTTTGTGGTGAAGAGGTGCCTTTGCACATTCAGGATGTTCATGAGCGATTCGATCGTGAGCTGTTAATCAATACCTACTGGCATTCAAACACCATACAGCTTCTAAAGCTTGGCGGAAAGTATTTCCCCCGAATAGAAGAAATCCTCAAAACGCATAATATCCCTCAGGACTTCAAATATCTTGTCTTAGCGGAAAGTGGTCTGCGAAATGTCATTTCCCCGAGTAATGCAGTGGGCTACTGGCAATTCCTCGAATCAACTGCCAAAGAATACGGACTTGAAGTGAATCATGAGGTAGATGAGCGCTACCATCTGGAGCGTTCAACCAAAGCAGCTTGCAAATATTTACAGGATGCAAAAGAAGAATTGGATTCCTGGACCTTGGCTGCTGCCTCCTACAATATTGGTAAACCTCGCCTCAAAAAAGAACTTAAAAAGCAACAAGCCGATTCTTATTACGAGCTTTACCTAAACAGGGAAACCGCTCGCTACATGTTTAGAATACTCGCTCTTAAAGAGCTCTTTGAACAACCAAAAAGTTACGGATTTTACTTAGGAGAAGAAGATTTGTATAAGCCACGGAAATTCCGCACAGTTAAAGTAGATACTTCCTTAGACGATCTTGCTGGTTTTGCCCGTCAGCACAATACAAACTACAAGCAACTGAAACTACTGAATCCATGGTTAAGGGACCGATCTCTGACAAACGCTGAAAATAAAGAGTATATAATCAAACTTCCTATTTAAATTCGTCTACTCACAGAACAGATTTGGTAGAAAACCAAAAAACGCTTTACATTTGTGCTTTTGATCAGCCAGTCATTTTGATTATTCCTTGTAACAGGAAGTGGTGCAGTAGCTCAGTTAGGTAGAGCATGCGACTGAAAATCGCAGTGTCGGCAGTTCGATTCTGCCCTGCACCACATAATTTTGCCACATAGGTGCTTCGAAACACCAATATCTTCTCTTTCCATCTTATCTAAATCACTGATTTATTCTTTGAGCCTCTTTTTTATTATATTTATTCCAACTGATGCTGCTTCTTTAATATAGGAAATTTGACCTTTTAAGAGCTCGGCAGAATGCTCAGGAACATTTTATTTTGCGACCTCTTAATTATTACAATTTATTGATTAACACATATAAACTTTCATTTTTGTCAACTTATATAGAAAGCTTTTCACGATTCAGGATTTCATTGATTTTGGTGCTTTTTGTTCTTCTTCCATCTTGCTACACAACAGAAGAAAAAGAAGAAAAGGTTGTTATCAGCACTCACGCCAATGGAGAGCCGCAAATTGAAGAAGTGTATCAACAAGATGGTTTTCAGAAAAAGAAAGTAAAACGGATCAGCTATTATCCAAACGGGCAGGAACGAGAGGTAAAAAAAATCAAAGATGATACTAAAACCCATTTAACTGCTTACTATAAAAATGGCCAAAAGAAGCACGAAGGCAAACTCTCTTTTGAAAAACGCGATGGCCTTTGGAAATTTTGGTATAAGAATGGGCAACAACGACAAAAGGGACATTTTGAGGTCGGTGACAAAACCGGTGAATGGCATTATTGGTACAGAAATGGCGAAAAAGCAAACATTACACATTTTAAGAATGGCGTACCACACGGCTTAGTAAAAGGATGGTTCAGGAATGGTAACCTTGGTCACAAAGCGTATTTTGAAAATGGCAAAGAACATGGCGAGTGGCAATCATGGCATGAGAATGGAAAAAAACTGGGATTGGGTCGTTACATTCAAGGAAAGAAAGACTCCATTTGGACGTTTTGGAATCAAGATGGAGAGATGACCAAAAAAGTAAAATACGATCAAGGAAATAGAGTGGAAATTCTCAAATCTGCCAACACGGATACGACAGTCTCTTCTTAGTTATTTTATAATCACTCTCTCTTTTTGCTTCTGTTCATAGCTGACTCAGTTCCTTATTTTTCAAGGAGATGAATGTGTATCGCGATTGCCATACTAAATTGTCGACTCATCCCTATGTTTTGAAATGCGTAGAGTGTCGTTATCCCCAAGCCCGTTTACCCAAGCCAACTTGTCTAAGATATGCACCCTAATATTTGTCCGTTTCAATTCACCAATCACAAGGACAGGACAGGGACGCTTAAAGACTCTTAGCATACTTCTTTCAAATCATCATGATAGAATAGAAAGCAGGGCAGAACGAACTTACCGCCTATAGGTTAAAAAGACCAGGTTTTGACTTCGTTACGCCTTTGTTTCTTGCGTTTGCTTGGCCTTGACTTGCTCTTCAGCAGGTTTGTCAGGACGTTTACCTCCCAAGAGATCAACCATTACAGGGGTAGCAATAAAGACAGACGAGTAAGTACCCGAAAGAATACCGATCAACAAAGCAAACGAGAAACCGCGAATCATCTCACCACCGAAGAACGTCAATATTAAGACCACGAGAAGTGTGGTTGCTGAGGTAATAAATGTTCTGCTAAGCGTACCGTTGATAGCCATGTTGATTGTTGTCTTCAAATCTGTGGTTTGGTGAATACCCAGATATTCGCGTATACGGTCAAACACAACAACAGTGTCGTTTATCGAGTAGCCGATAATTGTTAACAATGCTGCGATGAAGGCCTGATCAATTTGCATTGAGAATGGTAAAATGCCTGAGAATATAGAAAATACGGCCAATAGAATCAGTGAGTCGTGTACAACAGCTAAGATTGCGCCTATACTAAACTGCCATTTGCGAAAACGTACCAGGATGTAAAGGAAAATCCCGAGCAATGCAAATACCGTTGCCCAAAATGCGCCAGTGGTAATATCATCCGCAATAGTGGGACCAACTTTCATGGAGCTCATCCTATAGTTGTTAAGGAAATTCTCTTTTGTGATATCGCCTTTGTAAAAACGCTTGACCCCTTTATAGAGCTGATCATTAACAACACTGTCCGCCTCTTCGTTATCACTACCTATCATGTGAGATGTGGTAATCTTGACCTGGTTGTTCGCCCCAAAGGTTTTTACCTCAGGCCTTGAACCACCAAAGTTATTCGTCAGTTCTTCCCCTACTTTGACAGCGTTGACGGGCTGGTTAAAACGAACAACATAAGTACGGCCACCCTGAAAATCTACACCGAGCTCAAACCCTTTTGTTGCCATTGAGATGATACCCAAAGCGATAACAAGGCCGGAAATGGCATAGGTGATCTTTCGCTTATCAATGAAGCTGAAGTTCGTATTGCGAAGAATATTTCGTGTATATTGGTTAAAGAAACTTAGCTTTCTGTCCTTACTGAGCCACCAATCTACAATAAGGCGCGATATTAGCACTGCAGAAAAGATGGAAGAAAATATCCCGATAACCAATACTGTGGCAAAGCCCTGAACAGGTCCCAACCCAAAGAAAAGAAGGATCACACCTGTAATGAGCGTGGTAAGGTTGGCGTCTATAATGGCAGAATAGGAGTTGGTGTAGCCATCAACAATGGCCAAGCGCATTCCCTTATCCCTGTTGAGCTCTTCGCGTATTCGCTCAAAAATGATGACGTTGGCGTCAACAGCCATACCTATGGTAAGTACAATACCCGCCATACCCGGCAATGTGAGCGAAGCACCGAACGATGCCAGCACACCAAGGATAAAGAAGAGGTTAAGCAGAAGCATCAAATCCGAGATAATGCCTGCTGAACTGTAATACAAGATCATGAAGGCAAGAACAAGAATAAGCCCGAAGATTAATGAAGTGAGGCCGGCTTGGATAGACTCCTCACCCAGGGGTAATGCTCCTGCTTCTAAAATATTAGCTACCAATTGTGCTTCTTCCACTTCAAAATTGCCGGTAATCTGTGAACGCCCCCCTGAAATCTTGGCTTGCACAGTTGGTGCGGAATAAACCCTTTCATCAAGGACTATGGCAATATTCTCATCGATATTCTCACCTGTAAGCTGTTCCCATTTACGAGCCCCTTCATTATTCATCTCCATTGTTACCATTGGACTGCCATTACGGCCAAAGTCCTGGCTTGCACTTTCAATGACGTCACCACTAAGAGGAGCATCAGCATTTGGGGGTTGCTTGATGGCATAAAGAGCGTAAACTTCGCGATCCTCTCTTACTGAATTAGCACCCCACAGAAATACAACATCCTTCGGGAAAACAGCCCTGATCTTATCCATATTCAAATAGCGCTCCACCTTATCCATATTACGGGCCAGCGAATAACCAATGATAGGGCCTGGCGCATATTCTTGTTGCCCGGTTTCCTGATTTTGATAGGTGGCAGGATTGAGCACGTAAAACAGTGGGTTCTGTTGGCGTACTTCAGCTTCAGTCATCTCATCCTGACCTGCCGTATCCTGTTCATCTCCAAGGAGATCGGGCTCCTCTTCTTCAGAGGCCGTATCGCCTTCTTCATCCGAAAGAGCAATACCTTCATCAGTTGTATCAGAAGGTGCCGTATCGGCTGTTGATTCTCTTACTGTATCTTGTTCTTTTTGGTTATCACCAAAGAACTCCTCTTCAATATCGCTTCCTGTAGCAGCTGTATCATCCGGTGCAGCAGTGTCACCTTTGGCTTGTTGAATTTCGGCAAGCTTATTATTGGCTTGATTGAGATATGATACGAACTGACGATTCTGATAGGTTTCCCAGAAATTCAGTTCCGCTGTTGATTCCAACAGATTTCGGATCCTATCCGGGTTGTCAACACCAGGTAATTCAACGATAATCCGGTTGGCACCCTCCTGCAGATAAATGTTGGGCTGGGTAACACCAAACCTGTCAATTCTTGTCTTAATAATGTTGTAGGTGCGTTGAACAGCCCCATCTGTTTTATCACGCAAAAAAGAGATGACTTCCTGGTTGGATGCTTCAAAATCAATTTGATCCTGGTTTTGAGGTGTAGCATAGATTTTTGCCAGATCTTTTTGAGGCGCTACTTCCTCAAATGCCTGCCCAAAAAGTGTAACAAAGTCTTCCTGGCTTTGCTTTTGGCGTTCTTCGGCAAGCTCAAGAGCTTGCCGGAAATCCTCGTCTTGGTTGTCATCGGAAAGAGCTATCAGCGTTTCTTTCATAGAAACCTGCAATACCACGCTCATACCACCCTGCAAGTCAAGGCCCAGGTTGAGTTTGCGCGTTACGGCATCGTTGTAACTGTAATCGACAAGCCCTAAATCAAGAACGGTTTCACCCCCTATCGAATCGAGATAATACTGCTTTTGGGAACGGATACGCTGGTTGACCGAATCCATAAATCTTGCCCGTTCTAAGCCGCTTTGAGGGGCCATCTTCGCAATGTTGGCATCAGTATCTTGTAAAACTTGCTGTTTAGCAAATTCCTGAGCTCTACTTTCCGTCCTATAGCTGACGAAGGTGAACAACAACTGATAGATGCATACCAATATCAGAGCAACCGCGAAAAACTTGACCAGCGCTTTACCTTGCATATTCTATAACGATTGGATTTGAAATGAAGGGGCAAATATAACGATTATTTCACCGAATAATAACGGCTTTGAACTTACACGACTACTGTCAGCAAAGGGGAACGGGAATAAAGGAAAGAGTACCAGTAAGTGAATCCGAGGAATAAGCTTTACTCAGAATGATGGCGGAAATTGTGATTACCGCACAACTCGTACTTTGCGTGTCATAGTCCGGCCGGCATGTTGAAGCTGGACAATGAACATGCCGCTGGATGTAACAGGAACTTGCAATTTACCTTCTTCTTGCTCAAGCCTCTTTCTATGAAGAATCTTACCGTAAACATCGCTTACGATAAGCGATGGATCATCTTGTAAAGAAACTGCTGGAACGCTGTAATAAACGCCAATCTGGTTTCTCCTATTTCCCGTATATGTGAAAAACTCAGTGTTTGTGTTTTGGCTAATGGCGTTTGGAGTTGACGTGGTTTGGCAATCTAGGCTTTCATCAAGGGTAGTAACTTGACCTTTTTGAAGATTAACATCAGACAAAATCTTTGTATCACAATTGTTCTTGTACAATCGAACGTAATAATCACCGGCTTTTGATGTACCGGTTTTATAATTTCCTGATAAATCCGTATTTGCTTGCTGATCTGTTCCCATAATTTCAACCCGCACATTATTGAGAGGAAGGCCATTGGAACCCGTTATTTTACCTTCCAAATAACAAGCACGCTCGTAATTAGGTGTTAATACAAAAAGACCTTGTCCAATGTCTGAAGCAAGTATATTCCCGGAAGGAAGATAGGGATAGCCCCCCCAACACCCCGAAAACCCTTGGCCTGAGAGCGGAGAGGTATCGAAATAACCGGTTTCAACAAGGTTTTGAGGACGGTTTGCATCAACAATACGCAAGCCATCTTTATAATAAGATGCCACCAAATAATCATTTTTCACAAGTACATTGTGGGGAATCGAGTTACTTCCGGGATTTGCCTGATAGCGGTCTAATTCTGATATATTGTTGAGGTCTTGCACATCATATGCAGCAATGTATGCGCTGGAACGCTCATCTGTTGTAAAAAGCGTATTCCCGTTACCGGAGAGCCATGTGTTATGAGTGAATCGATTCGGGGTGGGCTGCGATGTAATGAATTGCGGATTGGCTCTGTTTGTCACATCCACTACGCCAAATTCACCCTTGTAGATTTCGCCAGTCCACATAGTATCGTTTTTGACGAAGAGGTCATGGACGTAATTCCGGGAATAGACGCCTACCACAGGCGGCTCCAATAAATTTTGTTGCAAATCCAGAATGACAGTGCCACCCGTTTGAGGAGCAGGTTGGGTGGAGTCTACTTGAGGAGGGCTATGTGCTGCAAGATAAGCATAACCGTTTTCATCGATAAAAATGTTATGAGCAGA
>PXTV01000023.1:8689-12638 GCA_003022985.1 Bacteroidetes bacterium SW_11_45_7
TCTGTTACTATATAAGCGTGTTGATCATAGACCTTGATGTCGCGCCAGGTGCTGTTGGGGCCATCCACAAAAAACAGCTTTTGAGCATTCGATGGATCAGTGACATCAACAATCGATGTCCCTTCAACCGTGCCAACCAAAGCGTATTCATCGCCACTGTTAGGGCTGTAGCCCCAGATATCATTGAGCTCTTCATTATAGTTTACCTGACCAGCCAGATTAACATTTTGCTGAGCATTGGCAACAGGAAAGCCACTTAGAAAAATTAATAAAAGGAAAACCTGAATTTGCAACAGATGGTTGTTGATGATTGACATACTGCTAAGTTTCAAATCAAAATGCTCCCTATTCTTGATATTGAATATGCCTTTCTCAACAATAGAGACCATTGAATGGTTGCACAAATAAACTATCGTTTCCAACTTTATTTCAAATGAATAACCTCAAAGTCCTTATAGCGCATCATATGAATGCTCCTGTTTTTGAATAACCGGATGCTCGAGTCGGGTTCAATCATTCTGTATTGACCTTCTCTACTCATCCGCGTTCTCCGCTCTGCATATGATGTGTCGTTAAAAGTACTATCCCGTATTGGTTGAAAATTAAAACTTGTGATGAGTCCATCGGTTGAAGCGGGCGGGGGAAAATTGCGCCAGAAAGTAGGCCCGTATTCATTCAGCAGACGACCAAAATAAACTGTCAAGTCAAACGCCTTCATGCTTACTTCTGAGGGCAAGGTGTGAAAGGAGTCGATAAACGCTTGCTCATATTCTTTATAACGTTCACTTTGGCGATCCAAATAATAAGGCGTTGTGTAATGAAGATGAAGGCTATCCAGGTACTCAAGTCTAAGGCTGCTCATCTCCAGCCATGAGGGCATGCCATAAAGGTAAATCTTGTAATTGCCGGTGATGGTATTGAGCTCCCTGGTTACAATATTCACGAATGCTTCATCAAATGAAGGCACCATAACCACATTTGGGCTATCCTTGACAAGCAGAGAATCTACATAAGAGAAATCAATCGTTTGGACAGCTTCACCCTGTAGAATCGTGTACCGATTGTAACATTGCTTCTTGGCCGAGTCGTTTTCAGTTTTTAATGAGGGGCAATCCAGACTGCCGATGTAATCAGCTTTTTGCTGTTCAAACTCGTTTTCTTGATGAAGCAGGATCTTATGAGCTTTTTGGTGTTTCGTTTGCAAAAAGCTATGAAGGGTGTCCAGGTGTGCATTTAGTCAGGACCGATGATCAAATCACTGTTTTGGATATCATCCTTCAAAAACAGCTTTTTGACATGTTGCTTACTGTTTTTGGTATCAAAAAACCTGATAGACATGTCTACACCGTACTCTTCAAGCGTGTCGACAGCTGATAGCACACCTTGATAAAATGAAAGGCCTAATCGGCATTCCTCTGGGATAACATTCTCTTTTTCTTCCTCATCCTCTTTGTCACCATCATCATCTTTTGAAGGGAAAAGGTATTTGGCCATTGTATCGGCCTTGATAGAATCAAGGTGCAATGGAAGAAGAAGGGATATCTTATAGGTATCCTTTTTCCTGTAGAAGTTATCTATAGCCCGCGTGTCTTCTTTTTCTTCTGTCCGGATTGGTTCAGAAGTATCAGGTGATTCCGTTGGCTCATCGGGCTCAATGATCTCCGTCTCGATCTCTTCTTCCTTTTCGGACTCCTTCTTTTTGAAAAGAAAGCAACCCTGGGCAATGACGAGAAGCAGAAGAACAAGAATGGGGAACTTATTCCCATTCAATAGTTGATGGTGGTTTTGAGCTGATGTCATAAACGACTCGGTTAATGCCTTTGACGTTATTGATGATTTGTGTGGATGTTTCGGCCAGGAAATCGTAAGGCAGCTGGCTCCAATCGGCCGTCATACCGTCAACTGAGGTGACAGCACGCAAACTGGCTACGTTTTCGTAGGTCCTTTCATCACCCATAACCCCAACACTTTGTACGGGAAGAAGAATAGTACCTGCTTGCCACACCTGATCATAGAGCCCGTATTGGATCAGGTTATCGATAAAGATACGATCTGCTTCTTTCAGTGTAGCGAGTTTTTCCCTGGTTACTGCCCCGAGGATGCGAATGGCCAATCCGGGGCCCGGAAAAGGATGCCGTTTCAATATAGCATCAGGTATATTGAGCTCGTGGCCAACCTTGCGCACCTCATCCTTAAAAAGGGATTGCAGCGGTTCCACAACTTTTAGATGAAGCTTGTCCGGCAGACCACCAAACCCTGCCTATGATCTTCCGCTTTTGTTCCGGATCGGACACACCGTGCAGCTCATCGAGAAACCCATCAGTAGCATCAACTGGCCTAATATTCAATCCCATATCCCTGTAGGAATGGAGCACCTCATCGAATTCACCCTTTCGCAACAGCCCATTGTCCACGAATATGCAATGAAGGTTGTCTCCTATTGCCCGGTGCAAGAGGCCCGCTGTCACGGATGAATCAACACCCCCTGAAAGTCCCAATACAACTTGTTCATCACCAATTGTTTCTTTCAGGTCTTGGATGGTAGCCTGAATAAATGAAGCGGGCGTCCAGCTGGGTTGGCAGTCGCATATATCGAACACAAAGCTCTTAAGGATGGCTCGCCCATCCGTGGAATGGGTTACTTCAGGATGGAACTGCAAACCGTACATGGGTTGATCTATCTGACCATTAACGGGTTTGTAGGCAGCGTTAGTTATCGATTGCGTGCCTGCAATACTGGTGAAGTTAGGTGGCAGGTTTCCGATCGTATCGCCATGCGACATCCAAACCTGTGAATCATCAGGCACACGGCTGAAAAGCGGATCTTCACGATCGATTTCCGCCAAGCGCGCACGACCGTATTCGCGCTTTTTAGCAGCCGACACATCACCCCCCAATTGACGGGCAATCAGTTGGGCGCCAAAGCAAACCCCCAAAATTGGCCGCTTGCCCAACACCTGTTGAGCATCAAAAAAGGGAGCATCAGGGTTTGTTACCGACCAGGGACTGCCCGAAAGGATAACGCCTTTGATGGTGTCATCGAGCTCAGGTAGATTGTTATAAGGCACAATCTCGGAGTAAACGTGTAACTCACGAACACGTCTTCCGATCAACTGCGTGTATTGCGACCCGAAATCAATAATGAGAATCTTGTCGTGCATCGATAGCAAAAATACTGCTTATTCTGCGCTTGTCTATAAAAGCTCTTTGCGTTACAACAAGAAAATCCTGTAAGCAAGAAAAGAGAGCTCGATGGATCAATTTTTAGCCAGCCGAACAATAACGCTTCCACTCAATTGTTAATTCTTAGGACTTGTGCTAATTTTGACGGCTATGGAATTTTTATATCCTTCCTTCCTGTATGCCCTTTCCCTTTTGGCCATACCCATTATTATTCACCTGTTCAACTTCAGGCGGTATAAAAAGGTCCTGTTTTCCAATGTGCGCTTTTTGCGGGAAGTTAAGGAAGAGACGGTATCCCGTTCAAGACTGAAAAATTTCCTGGTTTTACTGGCCCGCTTACTTGCTCTTGCATTTCTCGTTTTTGCATTTGCTCAACCTTATATCCCCAACCAAGACCAGGAAGTCTCGCAAGGTGCTAAGGCCGTTAGCGTATTTGTTGATAACTCCTTTAGCATGAATGCTGCCGGCCAGAATCAGTCATTGCTGCAATCAGCAAAACGAAAAGGTGAGGAGGTCGCCAATGCTTACGGCAAGGGTGATCGCTATCAAATGCTAACCAATGACTTCAAGGGGAAACACCAACGGTTGGTGAACCGGGAGCAATGGGAAAACCTGCTTTGGCAAGTAGAGGAAACGCCCGCTGTCAAGAACATTTCCACAATTCAAGCACGCCAGATACAAGCATTGAATCGTTCGGATGCTTCGGAACAAGTCGCCTATATCATGTCCGATTTTCAAGAGAGTATTGTCGATGAACTGCCAGACA
>PXTV01000023.1:12791-21238 GCA_003022985.1 Bacteroidetes bacterium SW_11_45_7
ATTACTCCATTGAGCCGGGAGGTTATACCGTAGACACCCTCAACTTTACCATGAATCAACCGGGTTGGTACAAAGGCGAAGTGTCGATCAACGATCACCCCATCACGTTTGATAACTCCTATTTCCTATCCTTTAAAGTTGAAGCCAACAACCGCGTTTTAGCGATCAATGAAGGGAAGAGCAACCGTTTCTTAAACACGCTTTACAGAAATGACGATTTTTTTATTCTAGATAACCAACGTGTCAACCAGCTCGATTATGCCTCCCTCAATCAATACGACATCATCATACTCAACAGTTTGCAGAGCATCCCATCAGGTTTGGCTTCCGCCTTGCGTGAGTATATGGAGAATGGCGGCACCATTGCCATGTACCCGAATATGAATGCCGAGAAGGAATCTTATAACAATTTCCTCACCTCCGTCAATGCCACGCAGCTCGGTTCAACTGAAGAAAGGAATCAAATCCTGAGTTCCATCAACATGAAACAGGGCATTTTCAAAGATGTATTTGAGGATATTCCGGACAATATTGCCCTCCCCAATGTCAAATCGCGCTTCAGATTTTCTGGCGGCACTCGTACAACAAAAGAAACCATCCTCTCTTTCCAGGATGAATCAGCTTTTTTGAATGGCTTCAATTACAAAAACGGAGACCTCTTTTTGTTTGCCTCTCCATTGGATTTGGAATACACAGACCTTCCATCCCATGCCCTTTTTGTACCAATGATGTACAAAATGGCTCTTAACAGTCAAAAAGTTGGCAAGTTATCGTATACGCTTGGCAGTAACGAAATGGTTGAGGTGCAGAACAGGCTAACGAGCAGCGAATCCGTGTATCGGATCAAAAGCGGAGATAAGGAAATGATTCCCCCTCAAAAGGCACGTGGGGCAAAGGTGATGCTGGACCTTGATAAGCAAATTGATAAGGCGGGGATTTACGAATTAACGCTACCCGAAACCGATTATAACCGTTTAGTAGCCTTGAATTACGATAGGAGGGAGTCCGATCTTGCCGCTTTATCAGCCACCGAGTTAAACGATCGTTTCCAGGGGGACAATATCGGTGTCATCAGCTCGGTGAACCAGAATTTATCAGATGTAGTGCAGGGCCTGAACCGTGGAGTTGTGCTATGGAAACTTTGTATTATTTTTGTTTTGGTGTTTATTGGTGCAGAAATCCTGCTGTTGCGATTGTGGCCTTAGCAAGTCTTCATTCGTAATAAAGGTTGCTTAGTATTATCGAATAAGTGAACAACCATTTGCTCATTCTTCATTTTAGTTGGTAAATATCAGATACGATACATAACCATTAAAGCTCAATTTGCTAATGGACCTCCTGATCCGTTCTGCCCATATTACCGACCCCAACTCACCGCACAACGGCAAGATTTGCGATATCCTGATCGATCAAGGCGTTATTCCTCCAGCACACGGCCGACTATAAACTATTCAATGCAGAAGGCGCCCGTGTATCGCCTGGTTGGTTCGATTTGAGCGCCTACTTGGCGGATCCCGGGTATGAATATAAAGAAGACCTCATGAGTGGTGCCCGTGCAGCTGCTGCCGGTGGCTTTACTGGTGTCTGTTGTTTGCCCGATACAGACCCGCCCATCCATTCAAAATCAGAAGTAGAGTACGTGATCAATAAAGCCAAAGGGGGCTTGGTTGACATATTCCCAATTGGTGCCATCAGCAGGTCCTGTAATGGAGATGATATCACCGAGATGCACGACATGAACAACGCGGGAGCTGTGGCCTTTTCCGATGGCATCAATCGGACGGTTAAGGCCGGCTTAATGGAACGCGCTCTTTTTTACGTGAAACCGTTCCGGGGTGCTGTATTTAGCTATCCGGACGAAGAAAGTATTTCCGAAAAAGGGCATCTTAACGAGGGCGAAGTCAGTATTCGTTTGGGATTGAATGGCATTCCCGATCTTTCCGAGGAATTGGTTGTAATGCGCGATATCCACTTAGCCGAATACACGGGTTCGCGCATCCATTTTCTTTGCCTTTCTACAGAAGGTGGCTTAAACCTTGTCCGCAGAGCTAAAGAAAAGGGCCTTAAGGTCACGGCATCTATACCACCTCACGTTTTAAGCATGGATGAAACGTCCGTTGAAAGTTTTGACACCAATTACAAAACGCTCCCCCCCTTGCGTGACAAAAAGACAGCAGAAAGTTTGGCCCGGGGTGTTAAAGATGGAATTATCGACTCTATAGCATCCTTCCACTTACCGCAAAATGAAGAAGCCAAGAAAGTTGAGTTCGATCTTGCTGCTTTTGGCACCACTGCTTTAGAGACGACATTTTCACTTGCCTGGCAAGCGCTGCAGCATCATCTTTCTCCGGATGATATTGTGAGAAAATTAGCTGTGAATCCAAGGGAAATTGTTGGGCAGACTCCGCCAGTGATCAGGGAAGAAGAGGAGGCCAACCTTACTGTTTTCAACGAGAAAGCTGAATGGAAGCTCGAAGAGGATAAGATTCAATCGAAATCCAAAAATACACCTCTTATCGATCTACCATTACAGGGCAAGGTTTTGGGTATTGTCAATAAAAGTCAAACGAATTTACCGGTTTAGTTACTTTCGGATGTGTGATATTACGTTTTATATATAAAGTTGATTTGCTAAAGGGGTGAGAACTATTTCTTGACTGATAAGATGATTTTTTGAAATTTGATATGAGGATGACAAGATTGGTCAAAATTGCTATAATGCGCCTTCCGAATGGCAGAACGGGAATGGAATGTAACCATATGAGGTATTTAGAAGTGAAACATTAGGGAAATATGCATTTAGCAAGATAGAATAGCACGGCTACGCGTTCCGGTGGTTATGGGTACAAAAATGCGGCTAAAGCCACTACCATAAATTGATTGTTATCCGTTGGCTGAAGCCAACGGCAATGATTTTTGAATAACTTTCCAAAAGTTTTCCCTTTTTTGGGATTTCATGTACCGCCTTTTTTTTCGGTAACTTTTGGAAAGTTGCCAGCCAAGGGTTCAAAAGCCTATACAACAGTGGCTTTAGCCACATTATTGTCAGGAACCTCTAACAGTTTTATTCTATAGCAAGAAATTTTCATTGATTTTTTAATTCATTTACATAAAATTGCACGAGATGAGCGACTCTCCTTTACTCCCCTTTGCATTTAAGTTTGGCTTGGGTGTTGTCTTTTTAATGGTTATCCATTCCTTGCTTTTATTCATTTTTGATGTTCAAGATGTCACCTGGCTTCAATACATCAGTTATGTGATTGTTATTGCTGGTTTGATAGGGGCCATCAAGGCTTATCGCGATGACCAACATGGTGGCTCTATTAGCTATGGCCAGGCACTTGGGGCAGGAACAATGGTTTCACTGGTTCTTTCGGTATTCTTTGGCATCTATACATATATCTTTGTCAAGTTTATCGATCCTGCTGTTGTTGATAAGATTATGGAACGAACTGAAGAAGCCATGATTCAACAAGGACAATCTGACGAAGCTATTGAAACGGCCTTAAGATGGACAAAAGCCATGACAACACCTTTTATGATGGCCATATGGAGCAACATTACCTACTTTGTTGTGGGCTTTATCGTGTCGCTGATGGCTTCGGCCTTCCTGAAGAAAGAAAAGCAAACCGGTTATTCCACATGATGAACTACTGAAGAGACTGCCATTTGCATGGACTTATCTATTGTCATACCGCTTTATAACGAAGCCGATTCGCTTAGCTATTTAGAGGACTGGATTCGTAATGTTATGGAAGAGCATGGATTTACCTATGAGGTCATTTTTATTGATGATGGCAGTAAAGATGATTCGTGGCAAGTTATCAATGAACTTGCTGAAAAAAATAACAACATCAAAGCCATTCGCTTTAGACGGAATTATGGCAAATCGGCCGCTTTAAATAAGGCGTTTCACCTGGTAGAGGGTGATGTTGTAATCACCATGGATGCTGATCTGCAGGACAATCCGGAGGAAATTCCACCCCTGTATAGAATGATGAATGAGGAGCAATACGACATTGTTTCAGGTTGGAAACGCAATCGGAAGGACCCGTTGTCAAAAACCATTCCTTCCCGTTTTTTCAATGCCGTGACGAGCATGGTTAGCGGCATCTCCCTCCACGATTTTAATTGCGGCCTTAAGACTTATAAAAAAGATGTGGTAAAAAGTATTGAGGTCTATGGGGAGATGCATCGCTATATTCCGGTATTGGTTTATAAAGCGGGCTTCGAAAGAATTGGTGAGAAACAAGTTGAACACAGGCCAAGGCAATACGGCAAGACGAAGTTTGGTCTTGAACGTTTTATCAATGGCTTTCTGGATCTGCTTTCCATTATGTTTGTCACTAAATTCGGCAAGCGCCCCATGCACTTATTCGGCACCCTTGGCGTTCTAAGCTTTGTGATCGGGTTCTTGATCCTGCTCTACCTGTCGTACACAAGATTTGTTTATTATCAATGGGATATGGATGACCGCCCTTTATTTTACCTGGGATTAGTTACTTTGGGTGTAGGTGTTCAATTATTTCTTACCGGTTTCCTGGCAGAAATGATCTCGCTGAATTCACCGAATCGTGATCAGTACCTGATCTCCGCGGAAATAGGCACACAGGCCGACCAGGATCATCCCAATACATCGAGCAGTACATAAGCACCCGTTGACACACTGCTGAAGGTTCGATTTTCTCTATACAATCGGCCTGACGAGATTCGGGAGCTGCTTGACAGCCTGCTAGAACAGCAATATGAAAATTTCGAGGTTGTAGTAGTGGAAGACGGCTCCCAAAACACAGCTAAGGAGCTCGTTGAAAGTTACGGTGAGACGTTGACTGTACGCTATTTCTATAAGGAAAATTCAGGCCAGGGATTCACGCGCAATTACGGCTTTGCAAGAGCTAATGGAGATTATTTTATCATTTTCGATTCCGATTGCATCATCCCGCCCCATTATCTCCAAACAGTCAAGGATCAGCTTGAGCAAGAGTGGCTCGATGCTTATGGCGGACCAGATGCCTCACACGAGGCATTCACACCCATGCAACGTGCCATTGGCTATTCGATGACTTCATTATTCACTACTGGCGGCATTCGCGGGCAAAAGAAGCATCTGGGCCCCTATCACCCGCGAAGTTTCAATATGGGTATGTCCCGTCAAGTGTATGAGACAGTAGGTGGTTACCCCATTACATGGATGGGTGAGGACATCATCTATGCGATTATGATTGTAGAAGCGGGATTTAAAACGGGACTCATTGAAGACGCCTATGTGTATCACAAGCGCAGAACGGATTTCAGGCAGTTTTTCAAACAATTAAAATTCTTTGGACGGGCTCGTATAAACGTCTACACCTATCACCCACGGGAGCTCAAGCTGGTGCATTTCTTCCCTGCTGCATTTCTGGCGTTTTGTGCATTCACTCTGCTGGTGATCCCTTTAGATCTTCAATTGTTTTTACTCTTATTTGGTATACACATCATCTATTCAATGGCCATTTTCATAGACGCTTTATTACGCAATACAAGTTCAGTTGTGGCCGTCTTGAGCATGGTTGCAGCTTATACCCAGCTAATCGCTTATGGATACGGGTTTATCGGTGAATATTGGAAACGGGTCATCAAAGGCCAGCGAAGTGAAGTCACCAAGTATCCATCGTAGCGTGAGTATTTCAAATTTCAACAATTGCCCATGTCATATAAGCAAACCTTTACGGAACGGATTCATGAGTCGATTCAGCTCAAACAGGCCATCTTACATGATGAGCCATTACTCGATACAATCGATAACGTTGTAGAAGCATCTGTTCAAACGTTGCAGCAAGACGGAAAGATCCTTTTTTGCGGTAATGGCGGAAGTGCATCAGATGCTCAGCATTTAGCGGCTGAGCTAACAGGCCGTTTTTATCTCGACCGCAAACCGTTGGATGCCGAAGCGCTTCTTTTGCCAGAGTACTCGAAGCAAAAGGGCGCAAGGGAGACATTCTTTTTGCTTTATCTACATCCGGGAGCTCGCAAAGTATCCTCAACGCTTTGCACAAAGCCAACAATCTCCAAATGACAACGGTTGGTCTTACAGGAAACGAAGAAGCGGCTATGGATGCACTTTGCGGCTACATTCTGAAAGTGCCTTCGACCAACACGCCCAGGATTCAGGAATGCCATATCATGCTTGGCCATCTTATCTGCGAATGCATCGAAAAACACATGTTCGCTGAATCTCCCTATTCGTAGATAAACCGGGCTTATACATGATTTTGGTTATTTTGTCTTTGAAAACTGTTTGAGCGATCAAAAAAGTTGTAACCCGATCGATTTTGGCACCTCCTTCAGCATTACCCCATATCACCACCAAATGGACCCTCTTTCTCGACAGGGATGGCGTCATCAACGAGCCTCCTGAGCATCTTTACGCACGCAATTGGCAGGAATTTCATTTTTGTAAAGGGAGCCTTGAAGCGCTGCGTATTGTAAGCACGTTGTTCGGACGCGTGATTATTGTCACGAATCAACAAGGTATAGGAAAAGGGCTTATGCGCGAAGAGGATTTGTCCCTTATCCATAAGTATATGTGCCGGGAGATCGAGCAAGCCGGAGGGGATATTGATGCCGTTTATTCCTGCCCTGCCTTGGAAGAAGAAGAACACCCGGAGCGAAAACCGAATCCGGGTATGGCGCACCGGGCTTGTGAGGATTTTCCGGAAATCGACATGAAGCGCTCCGTGATGGTGGGTGATAAACGCAACGATATTGCATTTGGCCAAAACTTATCGATGTATACAGTGTTGATAACGATGAACAGCAACATTCAAGCAAATGCCGATTTCCATTTCAGCTCGTTGTTCGGGTTTGCAAAATGTATACAGCAAATAGTTGGTACATAATGGATTTTAGTAGCGGCAAACTGAACATGATGTAATCAACCATCGACCAAGATCTTGCTTAATGGTTGGGAAAGACCATTGACAGTATTTTTTGGGGGACTATGCGAATCGTTATATTTGCAACACTTACTAACCAGTAAAACTCGCACAGCAAATGGGTTGGACCAGAGAGTTTTTCGCATCCAATATTGGCAGGAAGGTAGTCATGAGTTTGACAGGCCTGTTCCTAAGCATATTTCTGATAGCCCACCTTAGCGGGAATTTGCTATTGTTTGTGGGGCAGCAAGCCTTCAATGAATATTCCCATTTTATGGCTACCAATCCATTTATAAGAATTGTGGAAATCATTCTGTTCATCAGTATTATTTTCCATGTCATTTATGCCATCGTGCTTACCATCAATAACCGAAAAGCGCGAGCAGTGAAATACGCAGTAAGCAACTCCTCAGAGAACAGTAGCTGGTTTTCGAGAAATATGGGCATTTTTGGCACAATTATATTCATCTTTTTAGTACTCCACCTTGGCAACTTTTTTGTAGCTGCCCGCTTTGAAAACCTCCCCAAAATTGCGCTCGACAATGGCCAAAAAGTGAAAGACCTCTACACTGTGGTGGTTACTTCTTTTGAACAATGGTGGTACACAGCTATTTACGTTATTGCCATGGTTGTACTGGGTTTTCACCTTGTTCATGGTGTCCATTCCGCATTCCGTTCCCTGGGGTTACGTCACTATAAGTACATCCCTCTGGTCAAAAATATTGCTATAGCATTTGCTATTCTATTTCCGGCTGGTTTTGCCAGCATCCCCATTTACTTCTTTATTGACAGTTTAACCTAAAGGAAGCAAAGTAAAGGGCAGGAAATAATGCACAATAAAAAAAATCAAGCAGGACATGACACTGGAGTCAAAGATACCTGAAGGTGAAATGCACGAAAAATGGACCAATTACCGGTCCAAGACAAAACTCGTAAGCCCTGCCAACAAGCGCAACCTTGAAATCATCGTTGTTGGTACAGGTCTTGCAGGCGCATCTGCTGCTGCTTCACTTGGTGAATTGGGTTACAATGTAAAAGTATTTTGCTTTCAGGACAGCCCAAGGCGGGCTCACAGTATAGCCGCTCAAGGGGGTATCAATGCTGCAAAGAATTACCAGAACGATGGTGACAGCATTCACCGCTTGTTCTACGATACAGTGAAAGGTGGCGACTATCGCTCACGCGAAGCCAATGTTCACCGCCTTGCTGAAGTCAGTGTCAACATTATCGATCAGGCAGTGGCACAAGGTGTCCCGTTTGCCCGTGAATATGGCGGCCTTCTTGCCAATCGTTCATTTGGGGGTGTTCAGGTTTCGCGCACATTTTATGCCAAAGGCCAGACAGGCCAGCAACTTCTTTTGGGTGCCTACAGTGCACTGAAGAAGGAGGTGAAAAAGGGCCAGGTTAAGGAATACCCGCGCCACGAGATGCTCGAGGTTGTCAGGATCGATGGCAAGGCAAGAGGGATTATAGCGCGTAACCTCATTACCGGTGAACTGGAGCGCCATTCAGCCCACGCTGTGGTACTGGCTA
>PXTV01000024.1 GCA_003022985.1 Bacteroidetes bacterium SW_11_45_7
CGGTCAACTTGTCCGACTCGGCTCGTGATCAGGCAGCAAGGCAAATCACCTCTTCTTATGGCGATAAATACCTGAAGCCCCGCAATTACGAAACCAAATCGGAGGGCGCCCAGGAGGCGCACGAGGCCATTCGCCCCACCTATATCAGTACCAAGGAAACGGGCGGTGATAATGATGAAAAGCGGTTGTACGACCTGATATGGAAGCGGACCGTTGCTTCCCAGATGGCTGATGCTGAGCTGGAAAAGACCATTGTCAAAATCGGGATATCCACCAATGATGAAGAGCTGACAGCAAAAGGGGAGGTCCTGACATTTGACGGTTTCCTCAAGCTCTATGTGGAGTCTACTGACGAGGAAGAAGAGCAACAAGAGGAGGAGATGCTGCCGCCTATGAAAGAGGGGCAGGCGTTGCAGCTTGCTGAAATGCTGGCCACCCAGCGTTTTACAAGACCACCATCCCGTTACACGGAAGCAACCCTTGTCAGAAAACTGGAAGAGCTGGGTATTGGCAGGCCGTCAACCTATGCGCCCATTATCAGTACTGTTCAAAAACGCGGCTATGTGGAGAAGAAGAGCCTTGATGGCTGGACGCGCCACTACGAGGTGCTCCGGTTGACGGACGGTTCGATTGACAAGAAGCAAGAATCCGGGACAACAGGTGCTGACAAGAATAAACTGTTCCCCACAGATGCCGGCAAGTTAGTCAATGACTTTTTGACCGATTACTTTCAAAATGTGATGGACTACAACTTTACAGCTCGTATTGAACAAGAGTTTGACGAGATTGCTCAGGGGGAGAAGGAATGGGCGAAAATGATCGACAGTTTCTACAAGCCGTTCCACGAGAGCGTAGAGGAAACGATGGAAAAAGCGGATAGGGTAACAGGCGAGCGCGAGCTGGGTACCGATCCCGAAACAGGACGTCCGGTCATTGCAAGAATGGGGAAATATGGCCCTATGGTGCAGCTCGGCAAAACCGATGACGAAGAAAAGCCAAAATTCGCTAAGCTCAGAGAAGGCCAGAACATTGAAAGTGTTACCCTTGAAGAAGCTCTGGATTTATTTAAGCTTCCCCGTACCCTGGGTGAATACGAAGGTGAAGAAGTTCAGGCCTCAATTGGCCGCTATGGTCCGTATGTAAGGCACGGTAGTAAATTTGTGTCACTCGGCCAGGATTACGATCCTTATACCATCAACCTGGACCAGGCCATTGAGTTGATCGAGGCTAAACGCAAGGCGGACCGCGAGCGCACGATCATGGATTTCAGCGACCACGATATTATGGTGTACAACGGTAAGTACGGGCCTTATATTAAAGCGGGCAAGAAAAATGTGAAGATCCCCAAGGATAAAGAGCCGAAGGAATTGACACTTGAGGAATGCCGGGAAATTATTGCAAATGCCCCGGCTAAAAAAGGCAAGGGTAAAGGTGGTGGCTCCGGGAAAGGCGGGAGTAAGGCAAAAAAGAAGTCCTGATAATGGGATTGAATTGCTGTGTTCATCAGCAAAGTGAGTTATTTTTACTTGTAATAATTTGATTTAGACTTTATCAACTGAATAAAATGGGTGTAGACGAAAAACAAATTCCATCGTTGATCCAATTACTGGATGACCCGGATAACAAGGTGGACGAGCACGTAGCCGAGGAGTTAAAATCCCTTGGTACGGAGGTGATTCCAACCCTTGAGAATGCCTGGGAATCATCACCTGATACCACCCTTCAGGAACGGCTCGAGGAATTGATCCACAGTATCCAGTTCGAGGATGTGCAAAAGGGGTTGCGGCAGTGGTCTGCGGAAGAGAGCGATGATCTGCTGAAGGGTGCTTGCCAGGTAGCCCGCTATCACTACCCCGAACTCCATGCTGATGGAATCAGAAAGAAATTGGATGTCATCAAAAAGGAGATATGGCTGGAGCTGAGTTATTATCTCACACCGCTTGAGCAGGTGAATGTCTTCAATCATGTTTTCTATTCGTTAAACGGGATGGGCGCTAACACCAGCGATCTGCAGGATCCGCAGAATTTCTTTATCAATCACGTGCTGGATGTCAAAAAGGGGAATGCCATATCGCTAGGCGTGATTTATCTGATCCTTGCCCGTTCATTGGATATGCCTGTTTATGGTGTGAATCTTCCCCATCACTTTGTCCTGGCTTATTGCAAGAACTTCATCGAGAATATGGAAGATGAGGAGGAAGTTAAAAGGAGCGTGATTTTCTACATCAATCCCCTGAATAAAGGCGCTATCTTTTCCAGGAACGAGATTAAACAGCTGCTGAACAAACTTGAGCTCGAGCACGAGGATGACTATTTCCTCCCTTGTGGCAATCGCACTGTTATTGCCCGTCTGTTGGAAGATTTACAACAGAGCTATCAAACCCTTGAAAACCGCGAACGGGAGGAAGAAATCCGCAAGTTAGCGGAGGAGGTGAAAGACTAAAGGCATGCTCTTCCCGGAAATATTTTCAAGGTTGGTGATCGGGCTATTTGCAAGCAAAAATGATAAAAGGCACGGAAAGGTATTCTTTCATGCCAATAGCTCTTGCACGTTTTCGGGCGGCCGCTTGATGACAGCTTTGTCATCATCAACCACAATGGGGCGTTCCGGGAGCCCGGGATGGATGGTGATGGCATCGAGATAATCTTCCTCGCTAAGATCTTTGCCCTTGTAATGGTCCTTGAATTCCTTTTCCTGTTTGCGAATAATAGCTTTTGTGTTCATGTCTAACTTGGTAAGGAGTTCTTTCAGTGTCTCCTTATCGGGTGGTGTGTTGAGATATTCGATGATTTCCGGCTCGATTCCATTGTCCCGGAGAAGTTGCAGTGTTTCCTTAGATTTCTTACAGCGCGGATTGTGATAAATGGTCATGATTTGCTGAATTTTGTTGCAAAGGTAGCCGGCTTTTGAATTGTTGGTGATGAGATACTTGTTGTTGGAATGGAATTAAGCTTTATGCAAGATAGAATGACCTTCACGGATCAAATGAACCGGACCATTCAGGTCTCCTTTCCCCCTAAGCGCATCGTATCCCTGGTTCCTTCACAGACCGAGCTATTATATGACCTTGGCCTGGAAGAGGAGGTTGTTGGCATCACGAAGTTTTGCGTACACCCCAACGAATGGTACCGTAACAAGACACGTGTTGGCGGTACCAAGAAATACAAAATGGACAAGATAGAAGCGTTACAGCCCCATTTGATCATCGGTAATAAGGAAGAAGGACATGAAGAGCGCGTCAAAAAGCTCATGGATGATTATCCGGTTTGGATGAGCGATGTCTACACCCTTGCCGATGCACTGGATATGATCAAAAGGGTAGGGGCGTTAGTTGACCGTGAGAGAAATGCGCGTCAATTGGCGGAGCATATAAGATTATCTTTCAATGATTTGCCCTCTCTGTCTCCTTTGTCAGTTGCTTACTTCATCTGGCGGGAGCCCTACATGGTTGCCGGGTCGAACACCTTTATCGATCATGTACTAACGCAACTTGGCCTCACCAATGTCTATGGCAACCAGCCTCGCTACCCGTCCACCACCTTTGCGGAATTAGCTGCTCGTCAACCTGACTTAATCTTTTTATCATCAGAACCCTATCCGTTTGGCGACAAGCACTTTGATGAATTTCAGCAAGCTTGTCCGGACGCAACGATCAAACTTGTGGATGGGGAATTTTTCTCGTGGTATGGGAGCCGTTTGCAAAAAGCTGTTCTTTACTTCAACGAATTAGCCAGCTCCATTGAAGCCAGCTCAGACCATCCAGAGGTCTAATACATTCACTTGGTAGGTGGGTTTTTACACATGATTGTGGAGGAGAAACTGATCCACTCGAACAATTTGTTATCATGATTGTTCAACATAAGTCAGTCCAATGAAAGTGGTAGTTTTATGAACCACTGCTTGTCAAGTAAAGCCAGTGAATCCTTATCTTTGACCATCTTCTCTAAGCAATTGACTCAGCTATGTGGTTTAAATCGATCGCTTCCCTTTTTGCCTCTCATTTCCCTTGCTCTCAGGTAAATGGTTGGAAACGACCTTCGCGTATGCTTTTTGTTGCGTTTCATTTTGCCGTAATATTTACTTTGTTTTCTTATAATAGTCATGCCCGGGATAACCAGAAATATACTATCAGTGGCTATGTCAAAGATTCCATGAATGGCGAATCGTTGGTTGGGGCTAACATATTTGTCGAAAATCTCTCCAAGGGCGCAAGCACCAACCAATACGGCTTTTTCTCCTTAACACTACCCGAGGGTTCTTACACATTGCGCTTCACCTTCCTCGGTTTTCAGGAGAAGAAAATTGATGTTGAACTCGATGAGGATATACGGCTCAATGTGCAACTGGTGAGTGAGGCCATTCAAACAGATGAGGTTGTAGTGAAAGGGAAAAAAGATGATGAAAATGTGTCGAGTACGGATATGGGACAGGTTGAGCTTACCACCGAGAAAATGAAAACATTACCGGCCCTTTTGGGTGAAGTTGATGTCATGAAAACCCTTCAGCTCCTGCCGGGTATTCAGTCAGCAGGAGAGGGAATAAGCGGCCTTTACGTGCGCGGTGGTGGTCCCGACCAGAACCTCGTCTTGCTCGACAATGCTGTAGTTTACAATACGGGTCACTTATTCGGCTTCTTTTCTGTTTTCAATCCGGATGCTATCAAATCTACTAATCTCATTAAAGGTGGCATGCCGGCTCAGTACGGAGGCCGCCTTTCATCGGTTGTGGATATATCCATGAAAGAGGGAAACAGCAAGGAGTTTCAGGTAGATGGCGGCATTGGTCTTATATCATCACGCCTTACCGTGCAGGGCCCCATTGTTAAGGATAAAAGCTCCTTTATGGTTTCGGGCCGGAGAACCTACATCGACATTATCGGCCAGCCCATCCTCAACAATTACCAGGGAGGTGACTTTAAGAATAATTCCTACTATTTCTACGATGTAAATGCCAAAGCGAATTACAAATTTTCAGACCAGGACCGCATTTATCTTAGCGGCTATTTCGGACGCGATGTGTTCGAATTTAAAGCACCGTATGGTGCTTTTGGTATTGAGATGCCCTGGGGCAATACAACAGCAACATTCCGCTGGAACCACCTCTTTAATGATAAGCTGTTTATGAACATGACCGGTATTTACAACGATTATCAGTTCGAAGTGAACTCCAGCTACAGGCAGGTGGATTTCAAGCTATTCTCGGGCTTGCGCGATTTCAATGCCAAGCTCGATTTCGATTATTATCCCAATGTGAATCACGATATCAAATTCGGGGCAAGCTACATCCATCACCAGTTCACGCCTTACAGTGCGCAATTTTCGGGTGGCAGCTCAGATATCGATACTGATAACCTCGATAAGAAAAACGCTCATGAAGCTGGTGTTTATCTCCAGGACGAATTCGACATATTTACCAATCTGCGCGTCAATGCCGGCATACGTGGCTCTTTTTTCCAGCATATAGGCCCCAAGACGAATTACAAAAGGAATAGAGCAGGTGTAATTACCGATTCCACGGAATACGATAGAGGGGAGCCTATTGCCACCTATTA
>PXTV01000025.1 GCA_003022985.1 Bacteroidetes bacterium SW_11_45_7
TGAATAGATAGAAAAGAATGATCAATATGGCAAGCGTAATAAGAAGGAGTGCATACATCCCGCGCCAGCTCTTAAAGAACGGAGGGGGATCGAGCTCCTCTTCCCGCAATTCATCATGGTAAAGCCAGTTCCGTAAACTCATATGATCGGTTTGTTCGTCTGGAATAGCTGTATTTTCAACGACATCATGATACTGGTAGTACCCTTTTTGATAGCTCCGTCACAGCTGTAAAGGTCTTAAAGCTTCACCAAAATTTGCGAATATTGATAAACTTCTCATCTTTCCGCCCTGGTTGGTGTCCCCACCAACCGGTATTTTCTCTTATTTTTAGGGCATGAATGAGAAGAGCTATATCTACTTCTTCACTGCAACAATCCTGAATTGGCGAAATCTTTTGCAAGATGATCAATACAAGTCGATCATCACGAATAGCCTGGATTATTTAGTAAGTAACCGGAAAATCGCAATTTATGCGTTTGTGGTTATGCCCAATCATATCCACCTTGTCTGGCGAGCCCTACCACCTTATGAGTATGATAAAATTCACGGGGACTTTTTACCCTTTACAGCGCACCGGTTCAAAAGGCACCTCGCACGCAACCATCCAAGAGAACTTGCCGCATTTTATGTAGGTAAAAAGGACAGAGAGTATCAGTTCTGGCAGCGATACCCTTTGTCAGTTGAGCTTTATTCCCGTAACGTCATCAGTCAAAAAATCGACTATATTCATAACAATCCCGTTCACGATAGATGGGCATTAACTGAAACACCTGACCAATACATGTTCTCATCTGCTGGTTTCTATATATGAAAGATGACCAAAGCTGGCCTTTTCTCACGCACATCATGGAGGATTGGTGAGTGATATTGGTTGGTGAGGACACCAACTAAGGCGGACAAAGCTTCAACAAAATTTGCGAATATTGATAAACTTCTCATCTTTGCTTTGGTTGTAAACCCGATCCTTCATACTCCTAAATCGGTCCGTTTATGTTAGCACAATATCAAGATCAATTCATAGAAATGGCCATGAGTTATGTGCCTAAATTAGCTCTTGCTATCGTCACCCTGATAGGCGGGCTATGGGTGATCCATCTTCTTGTAAAGGGGCTCAAAAAAATTCTCGAAAAAAAGCAGGTTGATGAAGCTGTTCAGCCTTTTTTAGCCACACTCGCCAGTTCCTCACTGAAAGTTATTCTTGTTGTCATTGTGGCTTGCACTATATTGCAGCAAGCGGCCACGCGGGCACGGTAAATGAAATCCAGATTTTTTACACGATTCTGGGAACGCCCCAGAATCAACGCATCATGATACCCAATGGGCAACTTTCCAATAATCCCGTCATCAACTATTCCTACGAGCCCACCAGGCGCCTCGATCTCTCTTTTGGCATCAGTTACAATGACGATATCGACCTTGCACGGCAAACGATCCAGGAGGTGATCGATAACGATGAACGAACCCACAAGGAGCCCGCGCCACAAATTCTTGTGGAGGAATTGGCCGATAACTCAGTTACTATCAAAATCAGAGTCTGGACAGATCAGGATGTGTTCTGGCCGCTGCACTTCGATATGATCGAAAACGTCAAAAAGGCATTTGACAAGAAAGGCATCACCATTCCTTTTCCCCAGCGGGATGTTCACCTTCACCAAACACAGAATGCTGGTTAGAAAGGGTGCCTCATACTAAGGATCTACGTTGACCTGAAACACCAGGGAGCGAAGGGTTGGGTCCTGTTTAAAAGTTTTGATTTGTTGATCGATGAGCTCTTTAGCTGTACCCAACCTTGTTGGGCTCTTTTCAATCTTCAGCAGCACATCGCGCAAATAGTAATTTCTGATCTTGGATACACCGGGTAGGGACGGCCCCAAAACCCGTGTATCGAGTTGCATTTTTAAGGCATCGGCAAACTTGCGGGCGCCTTTCTCAACCTCGGCCTTTTTCGTAAAAGGTTTGCATGTCGTGATTTTTTACATCCATTAAAACAGGATGATCGGATGAGTAGGCTTGGATGATGACCTTGCCTTTCCGGTACTTCCGGCCTGATCGCCCGCTCACTTGAGCCATTAATTGGAACGCTCGTTCATTGGCCCTGAAATCAGGGTAGTTGAGGAGCTGATCGGCACTCAGCACTCCGATCAAGCTCACGTTGTCAAAGTCGAGCCCTTTGGTGACCATTTGCGTGCCCACGAGGATATCGATCTCGCCCTGCTCGAATTTGCTGATCAGTTTCAGGTGCCCCTCTTTTGTCCTGACTGTGTCCTGGTCCATGCGCTGGACACGCGCCTTCGGGTAAAGCAGCTTGATCTCATCCTCGATCTTTTCAGTACCGAAGCCCTTCACCGACAAAGCGGTACTTTGACAGTTGCCGCACTCCTTAATCATGGATTTGCGATAGCCGCAAAGGTGACAGCGGAGATCGTTGGAGAACTTGTGATAGGTGAGCGAGACATCGCAGTTGGTGCAGTAAGGGATCCAGCCGCATTCGTCACACATCACAAACGGGGAGAAGCCGCGCCTGTTTTGAAAGAGGATCACCTGTTCATTCTTGTCCAATGCTGCAACAAGTTGATCGAGCAGGACCGATGAAAAGTGCGTCTTCATTTTGTTCTTGCGCACCTCATCCCGCAGGTCCACGATGTCAACTTCCGGCATCTCCATCCCCCTGTAGCGTTCCATCAGCGATACCAAACCGTATTTGCCGCGCTGAGCATTGTAGTAGCTTTCAAGGGAAGGGGTAGCCGTGCCGAGCATGACTTTTGCACCTGTTTTGACGCCCCTGTAGATGGCTGTATCACGGGCCTGGTAGCGAGGAGCCGGATCGAATTGTTTGTAGGAGGTATCGTGTTCCTCATCGACAATGATCAATGACAGATCGGGCACCGGCAAGAACACGGCAGAACGGGGGCCAATCACCACATTGTACTCCCCTTTGCGCACTTTTTGCCAAATCTCGGCTTGTTCGTTGTGGCTGAATTTGGAGTGATAAATCCCTACTTTGTTGCCAAATACTTTCCGGAGCCGCTCGATGATCTGGCCGGTCAGCGAGATTTCGGGCAAAAGGT
>PXTV01000026.1:0-1363 GCA_003022985.1 Bacteroidetes bacterium SW_11_45_7
CGTTTTCAGCGCCCTTTCTCGTTTATCCGCTGCACAGTAGCCGACATTATGGGAAGATACTGGTTGTTCCGATAGACATCGGAACAGGGCGGAAAAAAATAATTCTTTATGTAAGTGATGTGCGGTTGGGTTCTCCCGGTTGTTAGCGGAGAAAGTTGGGAGTCAGAAGGGCGGGTGGCAAAGTGCTCGCCCCCTAACCCCTAACTGTCCGTAGCACCCTGCTACGGACTTCCTATCGGACACCAACCAGGGCGGAAAAATCCGACAGTGTTGGAAAAACAATCTGAAATGGGATAAGTAATACATTACACCCTCACGCACAACATCCTGTTGCCGCCCGTTTCAATCATGCGGGCGTCCGGGTAAACGGCTTTAAAGGTTGATGCGAAGTATTTTTCCGTTTCCTGGCGCAACCCTTCTGTATAGGAGAGCCAATTGAAAAGGATAAGCCCATCCTTTGCCACACAACTTTTCAACTCCTCAAGGAAGTCTTCTGAGCGGAACCGGTCCGGGATGACGTTGTCCAAAAAAAGGTCCACAGCAATGAGGTCGTATTGCTCGTTGCAGTACTGCACGTAATCAAATGCATCCACTGCATAATAATCCACTTTGCCAAGAATCTCTTTCGGTTCGTATTGCTGAGCCAGTGCCAGGATGTCGGGATCGAGTTCAACAGCTGTGTAGCGGGCGTCTTTCTCAAACACACGCTCCAGGATAACCGGCACACTGCCCAGCCCATAGCCAAGAATGAGCACCTTGTTCAAATTGTACTCTTGGATGCCCAATTTATTAAAGGCATTGAGGTAACAGTAGTATTTATCCTCGTGGGAATAAGTAGCCCGCGGTGTATTCAGTTTAAGGCGCCCGCTGCTCAACAGCACTTCAATATCAGGATTCGTTTCTGTTCCTCCCTCGTAAAGCGTTAATTCAGTCAAATAACTCAGCAGCTTCTGGCAACGGAAGGAAAAAGATGGCATAAAGGAGCTTACGTTGTCACTCGTTTCGGGATGTTACTTATCCTGCTGTCCGTCATTACCATTTTCATTTGAGTTGTTGGCGGATTTTTCTTTCTCACCATCTTACTGGTCGGACTGTGTGTTTTTTTCCTCCTTGTTGCGGTGTGGTCTTACGGCCCTTGACGCCAGACGTGTCACTTTTTTGATCGATAGCAGGCGGCTCTCCTCCTTCGCGCATGCGTTTCACAAAGGAGCGTTTATCATTAAAGGTGGCAATCGAGTAAAGGAAAAACCGCTCCTTACCCAGCTTGGTCTTGCGTTGTTGGGGACCAATCCCCGACAGTTTTTTATTGAATTTTTCGTTTGATGAGAGTATTTGGAGGATATCGTTTTTTTAAGTGATAAAA
>PXTV01000026.1:1378-4275 GCA_003022985.1 Bacteroidetes bacterium SW_11_45_7
ATCGCTGGTCCTGCGTTTGCCGAACTCGATAAAGCCGCGGATATGCTTATGGATGCCCATTTCACCAACAAATGAAAGGCCGGTGCGCCCCTTTGACCGGTACGTTTGCGTTTTGGGATTGTAGACCATCTTCAAGTCGGAAAATATAAACGTTTCATCCCTGTTGTTGGGGCGCTGAAATGCCCCTGTTTTATTCAATTCCTCGAGCGTTTTATCCACTTTCTTTTCCTTAGTCAATTCAGCCAGGGCATGCTGGAATTGCTCAGTTGTGTAATCCACCTGTTTGTTATCGTAGGTATAGGAGTTAAGGTTTTTAGCCATTAACGAAACCAACTCAACATCGATGGGCAGATGCAAGGCAGTAAGCATGTTAAGAGAGACCACGTTGGTGTCCAATTCATCTGTAATACTCCCTGCTGATGTCATGGTGATGGGCTTAAAATCCAGGTGCAGGTCGATATTGCCTTCACCGTGAACCTCCCTTTCAGCATTGGAGTAGCGCAGAATATTTCCGCTTGGCTCGCCATTGATAATTTTGTCCTTATCGCCAAACACGAACTCCTCGTAATTCGGCCGGTATTTGGCAATGCCATCAGCTTTAAGGACAGATTGGGCAGAAGGACTCGTATTCTTCTCCATCACTGCTCCCTTGAGCCCTTCAATAGAGCTTTGGTCATAGGTAAAGCCGGTAAATAATGTGTCGCCATCGGGATTTGAGGGTGAGCCATAATCGAGCACCAAATTGTCCGAATCGATGGTATCATCAAACCCAAACCAGCTCGTGGAGCGCTTCGGGATATTGGGATGCTTTTTGATGTTGAGCTTGGCAAACCCATCGAAAAACATATTCTTCTTACCGGCTTGTAACTCCACATCCCCCTTGAAACGAAACTTGGGGTTGATGAATAAACTATCGTTCTCATTGATGGTTGTGCGGGCATAGGTGCGATGGCTCACATCCTTGCTCAGGAATTTGTTGGACTCGACCCTCCGCACACCAATCGAGTCGAAATGATAGGTCTGAGATTGTCCATTGCGCATCTCGTAATCGTACTTTCCGCTGCCTTGGTAGCGTTTTGCCCCTTTAATATCAACAGTAGCATCGTAAAAACGGTGATATTCATTGGCAGTGTCTGCTACAATCTCCGCATTGTTAAGCGTTTGCATATTCGCATTCGATTCGATGACAGCCTTATTACTGTCAGGATCAATACGCGCATCAGCTACGGGTATATAGGGTATGTCGTAAATTTCGAGCAAGGAGGTTGACAAATCGAAATAAGCCCTTTGGCCTTTGAACTTGAGGGAATCCTGGTCGGGATGAGTGGAAACGAAATAAGCGCCTTCACCTGGCGGGGCCTGGAAATCGAGCACGTTTTTATCGATATCCCAAGTAAACTCGTTAATAGCAGTTTTATACTGATTGGCATCGAACGTAGTGGCAATGCCTTTCCTGTTGGATTCGAATTTACCGATGTTATCATCAAAGTTGATTTTCCCTGCAACGTCCGGGGTATTAAAGGTCACCTTCTCCTTATCAATACCGAGAATTTCCAAACTCATGGAATCCGATTCCAACTCATTGCCCCTGAAGTCGAATTCATCGGAAGCCAGAGCTGCTTCCTTCCATTGAAATGAGCCATTCCCGCGCAGGCCATCATTTGTAAGGACAAGATCCCCTTCCAAATCGGCATCCACCTCGTACATTTCAAAAGGTGTGGAACGCTGTTCAATAAACATGCTGTCCATATAGGGTCGCCAGTGAATGTCGTTATCAGCGCCAACCACTTTTGGATAGGTTTCACCTTCATAAGTTGTGTTGGCCATCCTAAAGCTATCGGTAATCGCGTTCATGGAATCCGGGAAAAAGACGATATCATCCGACTCGATGGTCACGAAACGGTAATCAACTCTCCCTTTTCCACGCAATCCCTTATTGCTAAGAAAAATGCTGTCCTGATAAGTGCCCTTCCCCTGATAGAGCGAATAGCCATCTTCCGGTGTTGTTCGTTGAAAGCCGAGGGAGAGGTCATCCTGAATTTTGAGCTGCTCTTCAAAGACGGGGAATATATCGGCCGATACCATGCGCCCTTTGAAATCGGACAGATAGGGATCGAAGGTTTGAAGACTGTCAAAGGTAAAGGGGTCCAATTCAAAGTAAAAATCATCACTTGTATAGGCACTGTCGTAGATAAAGTCGTACTCGTAATAGACGTATGATTTTTCCTGATTGTGGAAGATAGGATAACCCGGGAAATCCTTTTTGCCGGATTTATTGAAGGGTTTATCGATCTCGAGATAACCTTTTAACCCTTCGATCTTGGAATTTAATGGCCTGAGCTCGGGCGATCCATCTTTCTTTGTTGGGAAATACAACAACATAATTGGAGTCGCTTAACAATACGTTTTTAATACCATTCACATCCATATTGTAATTTTTTAGATCGAGCTCTGCATTAGCATCAGATGTCTTGGATGTCATGTATATGTTATCGTAATCGATAAACCCTTTATTAGCCATAACCTGCCTTGTGGTTTTGGCCCGCACATACACCTCTTCCGTTTCCTCGTTATGCTTGATATAGCCATCGGCCCGGAGACGATACAACATTCGATTAATGGTGCTCGAATTGTAATTCACATTCATTCTTTTAGCGATATCTTTGACATAGAAATCCCGCCTGTCCTTATCCTGCACCATGCGTTGCAACACCATAACGGGGTTGTAATTCATAATGCCCTGGAATTGCTGCAATTCGCCTTTGCGGAAAAAATTCGTGGACTTAAATGTAACGGGATCTTTACCACTGCGGGAGATCTGATCAACTTGGATCTTTGAGCTGTCGAGGTTCCATACAAGTTTATCTGCCTCGATCTCGTGTTGATGGTAGGTATCG
>PXTV01000026.1:4301-9810 GCA_003022985.1 Bacteroidetes bacterium SW_11_45_7
CTTTTCCGGTAAACTGTGAGTTCTTCCTTATCCATCCTGTATTTGATGCGAGACTTGGGATGATAAATGGAGTCCTTGCCAAGGGGGATATCGATGTCAGCCTGTTCAGCCGAGATTTCTTCGGGTAATCGAATTTTAACTTTCCCGGAACTTGCTGTCAGGGCCTCTTCCCCATTGTTCTTTTTAAATATGAGACGGGCTTTTTCATTCTTAGTACCAGTGCCCAATATGGTGTTGCCTTCAAGTGAAAAGCCGCCTTCATAATCCAGATGATCATCGAGGTCTTCTAAATAGACATTTTGGTGTTGAGACATGAATTGAGGGTAGCTTAGGCGTGACTCATCCGTATAAGCTGATATTTTATCCTTCAGCCGGCCGGTTAAGGTTTTGGACAAAAACTCCGGATAGGATAGACGGGCGGAATCAACAGTATAGGAAGAGTTTGACAGGTTGATGGTATAATCATCGAAACTTGCAGTGATGACGCCTTTGTCAAAACCTGCCGTTTCCCAGTCAACTTTCCCCTTTTCTCCTTCCCACTTATTGGTAAGGGGATTATAGCGCCCGTTTGTATTGAGAACAAAAATCGTATCGCGTGAAGAGTAGCCTCTCAGCCTGGTTTCTGCGATTTTGATATAGGGATTTTGGTCCTCATATTGGAAGGAGAAATCGTTTGTTTCAACAGCCCAGTTTTTAGATTGAGATGTGTAAAGGTGCTGATTGGTGAAGAAATCTTTGGAGAATTTTATAAATGCTTTAAAGTTTTTGTTGATCCCTCTATCTTGATTTTTGGCCACTTTCTCCAGCACATCGAGCCAGGAATAAAACTGGTCCGTGTTGCCTAAATTCTCTTTGTAGGCGATAATTGAAGCAATAAAGTGCTCATAATTGGGATATGCGAGCATGTTTCGGTCAGCCATGACGTTGGACATTGCAATGATGCGTTCCATCTGTTTCTCATCGAACCGACCACCTTCGTACATGCTAATAAACTGCTCACTTAATTTTTCGGCCTCTTCCCTTCCAATATCATTGAGCAGATTCTCCGCCTTTGAGGTATACTCTTCTGGCTTCTCAGGAAATTGATCCAGATTTTGACTGTAACCTGCAACACTACAAACTGTTGCAAAAAGGAAAAGAAGTATCACTCGCATATTCATGTACGCTTCTTATAATGGTGAATCGCAAAAAATAAATTCGTTTTTCCGTTATGGCTTTTCGTATTGCAAAGCCAACCATTCGCCATCCTCTTCAACAGCCACTTTTCGCAACCCTTCAGCAGTTGCAGCATCATCCACTTCTCGCTGATCGCGCATTAAAACACCGCTTAAATAAAGTGATCCTTTGTGCTGTAACTGCCCGGCCATTAAAGACATGTTGTCAACGAGGATATTGCGGTTAATATTGGCAAGTATAATATGAGGGTGATGGTTATACAACTCTTCTTCGCCAGCTAATTTTACTTCAATTTGATCGATATGATTCAATTGGCAATTGAGAGGAGCATTATTGTAAGACCACTCATTGTTATCAAAAGCAACAATTGGACAGGCCCCTTTCCTGGCAGCGAATATAGCAAGAATGCCCGTACCACAGCCAAAATCAACAACGTACTGATGATGGAAATCGTTTTTATACATTAACCGAAGCATCAGGGCCGTAGTAGCATGATGGCCTGTGCCAAAGGACATGCGGGGTTCAATCAGGATGTCGTGCTGAACTTGCTCATCTTTGTCGTGAAAGGGAGCACGCACAACAATCTTGTCTTCAATGGCTATGGGCTGAAAGTTTTTCTGCCATTCCTCGTTCCAATTCTTAGGGCGATAAACCGTATAAGCAGGCTGAACAGAAGCAAAACGGGGAAGCGATTGCAAATAGCTCTCGAGTTGTTGCTTATCGAAGGTTTCAGAAGGAATATACGCATAGAGCTTACCTTCCTCCTCTGTGAAGGTTTCAAACGGAAACTCGCTCAAAAAGGCGGTAAGCACCTCGTGCTGATCCGGCTCAATATCAAACGTTACCTGCGTATATTCTTTCATCGCATCAAATAAAAATACAAATTTCGATGGTGGTTTGTATCAGGATGAATCTCTTTCTCAAAGACCGTGTAAGTTAAAAGCTTTGGATAATTGCTGAAAAGTCATCTGCTGACAGTGAAGCGCCACCGATCAATCCGCCATCGATATCGGGTTGCTGAAACAAGTCTGGGGCATTGGATGGCTTGCAACTGCCACCGTAAAGTATGGTGAGGTTATTGGCAAAAGATTTTGAGTATTGATCCTGCAGAATTTGGCGAATGTGTTGATGCATTTCCTGAGCCTGCTCCGGTGTTGCATTGTGTCCTGTACCAATAGCCCACACGGGCTCGTAAGCAATCACTAAATCCTGCATCAGATCAGCGGTAAAGCTAAAGAGCGTATTCTCAATTTGCTGCTGAACGTACTCGAAATGCTTTTTGTCGTTTCGTATTGCCAGGTGCTCGCCAACACACAAAATCGGATTTAAATCGTTGGCAATAGCCTGTTGGAGTTTATTGGCCACATGGGTATCAGTTTCGTTGAAATAATGCCTTCGCTCGGAATGGCCTATTATCACGTAATCAACCCCCACTGAAGCCAACATAGCCGCAGATACTTCGCCTGTATAAGCACCACTTTCCTCTTCGTGGCAATTTTGAGCACCTAAAAAAAAGTTCGGCTGATTCTTGAGTAACTCTTCCATTGCGTAAAGATGAATAAACGGAGGGGCAAGAACCACCTCGAGTTCTTCCGGGAAGTTCTTATTGGTCTCCTTAATGGCAAAAGTGAGCTTCAGCCCCTCTTCCATTTGCTTGTTCATCTTCCAATTACCGGCTACAATCTTCTTCCGCATGAGTATCTTATCATTTTCTATTTACAATTAGGAGTGCTTCCTTAAGCTTTAGGACAGGAATCTGAAAACCATAGAGGCGAGCAAATCAACTCCTTATTCAGCTCCCTCCTCTGTCATTAGCGACCCTATGACATCATCAACCATCAAAAATGTCTATACTTTTCCGAAAGATTGAAAATGTGCGCTAAAAGATTCCTTTCATCTGCACTTACATCCAGGCCACGCCTGTTCTTCATTCGTTCAGCTACTTCACATGCTTTGTCAAACATATATGTGCTGAATCCGTGCGGACCACCCCAAGCAAAGGAGGGAATAAACTGAAGAGGAAAGCCACCACCAAAAACATTCGCTGAGACGCCTACAACAGTACCCGTGTTAAACATGGTGTTGATCCCGCACTTAGCATGATCCCCCATCATTAAGCCCACAAATTGCTGCCCGGTATAGGTAAATTGTTCATGCCGATAGCTCCACATCTTCACATTGCCGTAGTCATTCTTGAGGTTGGAGTTATTGGTATCGGCCCCAATATTGCACCACTCACCGATTACTGAATTTCCCAGAAACCCGTCATGAGCCTTATTGGAATAAGCTGTTAAAATGGAATTATTGACCTCCCCACCAGCTTTGCAATAGGGGCCAAGCGTGGTTGGTCCGTAAATTTTGGTCCCCATCTTCACAGTTGCATGGTTGAGCATAGTAAACGGCCCGCGAATCATTGCTCCTTCCATTACTTCCGCATCAGTTCCCAAATAGACAGGGCCTTTTGTGGTGTTGAAGGTTGAACATTCAGCTTTTGCTCCCTCTTCCAGGAAAACAGGATAGTCACCGATCACTGTATTGGTAGATGATAACTTTGCCGATTGCCTGCCCCCGGTTATTTTATCGAAATCCCATTGCGTAGCTTTTCCATTAGCCAGATAAATATCCCATAGGTAACGAATACTCAGAATGTCAGCCTTGTATTCCTGTTGATTGCAGGTTTGCAATAGCTGCTCGATTGTATGGACGTCTTCAAGTGAACTGGTAACAAAAGCAATGGGGAAATTCTCATTGACAAGGGCCTGCCCTTCTTGCATGTTCTGAATAGCCTCAACAAGCTTCTCATCCGGCAAAACAGCCCCATTGATGAGCAAAGTCGTCCCTTCAGCTCTACATGGAAAGCAACTTGCCAAATATGGCTCCGTCCAGGTGGAGGAGGGAAGCTGGCATACCTGTTCCCATTTTTCACGGATCGTTCGAATCCCTATGCGTAAGTCAGCAACAGGCCTGGTATAGGTTAACGGCAGGAGGAGGTCCCTATCGGCATCATCGAAAAGGACAAGTGTCTGATAGTTTGCCATGCCTCAAAAATAAAAAAGCTCCCCGGTTAACCAACAGGAGAGCTTGAATTTGGCAATAACTGTACGTTTTACTTTCTTCCGTACTTCCGCTTGAATTTCTCAATACGACCTGCAGTGTCCACGTACTTCATCTTACCAGTATAGAACGGATGAGACATATTAGATATATCAACCTTAACTAATGGATACTTATTTCCATCTTCCCACTCAATCGTTTCACTTGCAGGCACAGTAGATTTTGTGAGAAAAGAGTAATCCGCAGATGGATCCTGAAATACAACGAAGCGATAATTGTTTGGATGCGTATTTTCCTTCATTTCCTTTTACTTTTTTAGTAATTACAAAGGTAAGGACAATCATGGATTTTTAGAACATGGTAAAATATTGATGGAGAAATAAAATGGGAAAGCCATTAGGCAATGATAAATGGTAAGCTTGACCGAATAGTTGCAAAAATGACAGTCATTAATTCCCATTTAGAGGCAATTTCCGAAATTTATTCTTCAAATCAGCAATCAATGGTTATCTTTAAGTTAATTCACAAACATCAAAGCGATAAACCTTTCCGGAGGGCTTTGTGTTCAAAATAGAAAAAGCTATGAACTGGCGAAAATTTGACGGCACACAAATTGAACAGCCCATTAAAGATGCTGTAGAAGAAGCCATTATCCGGGAGCACGAGCAAGGGAACAAACTCAAAGTCTGCATTGGCACCGACTCCCAGGTAACGAATGGCGCTATCGAATTTGCCTCTGTCATCGTGTTTTTACGCGAGCAACGGGGTGCCTTTATGTTTATCCACAATGACACCTCCTACAAAGACATGACCATCCGGGAACGGATGATTGTGGAAGTCTCCAAATCAGTTGAGGTTTCCTACAACCTTTGCGACCTCCTGGATCAATACGATGTGGAGCTCGAAGTCCATGCCGACATCAATACCGATCCGAAATTCCCATCCAACCAGGCGCTCAATGAAGCAATGGGCTATATTATCAGCATGGGCTTTCAGTTTAAAGCCAAGCCCGAGGCTTTTGCAAGTACAAACTGTGCAAACAAGATGTGCTGATGTTGTGAATGAAGAAGACAACAAGAAGTACAGTTCGTATTTCTCTGCGGAAAGCTACTTCTTGTTCCCGTTAGTCGCTGGTAAAATGTTGTCGCAGTCAACTTGACGTAATCACCCTTGGTGACGCCTGTTCATGAGAGCGTTATCTACTGTCCAATCGATTCGTTTCTCCCGGGCGTGCTGCCTGACTGTACAATCGCGCTTCTGGCAAACAGGACAGGATGAT
>PXTV01000027.1 GCA_003022985.1 Bacteroidetes bacterium SW_11_45_7
TTCAGCAGGGAACATATCGCCCTGGTAAAAGGTCATGCCAAGGGCTGCCACGTGCGGCCCCAGTTTCTGCACAGGTGGCGTAAATTCGGAACAGTCTCTCTTATCACCGAACTTCGGATCGGGAATATCACATCCGTGACAGAACGGAAAGCCGAAGTGCATGCCTTTTTCAGGGGCTTTATTGAGTTCATCGGGCGGCTTGTTGTCACCCATCCAGTCGCGCCCGTTGTCAGTAAACCAAAGCTCCTCGTTTTGAGGATGCCAGTCGAATCCTACTGTATTGCGAATGCCTTCGGCATAAATCTCCGAGTTGGAACCGTCCGGCTCCATCCGCAACAGCGATGAAAAGCGTTCATCCTCTTTCAGGCAAACGTTGCAGGGGGCGCCAACCGGTACGTAAAGCTTATCGTCCGGGCCAAAAGCAATATATTTCCAGCCGTGGTGCGATTCATCGGGCAAATTGTCATTGATCACAACAGGCTCGGGAGGATCGGTTAGCTGTTGCTCGATATCTTCGTACTTGATCACCCTGTGGATCTCTGCCACATAAAGGTCACCGTTCCTGAAAGCAACTCCATTGGGGCTTCTCAGGTTTTCATCGATGATGTGAACCTTTTCGGTTTGGTGATCATCATCCCGGTCTACCAACGCATACACATTCCCCGCATCCCTGGACCCGACAAAAATGGTGCCTTCAGCGCCCCGTTCCAGCGAGCGCGCGCCTTTGACATCTTTGGCATAATAGGAAATGTCGAATCCCTCAGGAAGCTGGACCTCGTTGAGCAACGATCGATCGGCCTCCCTGGATACGGAACAGGAGTAGAGGCATGTTAAACATATAATCAGCAAGGAATAGAAGCGCGGTGCTTGTTGCATAAGGAAATCAGTCATTTTGCTAAACCATTTGAATTATTCTGTGTAGCCCCACCTGTATGTTTGTTGGTCGAAGCCTGCAAGATCGATCACACGATCGATCACAGTGTGAGCTAAATCTTCAAAAGTAGCAGGTTTGCTGTAAAACGAAGGCGATGCCGGGCAAACGATACCACCGGCTTCAGTGACTGCCTGCATGTTTTTGATATGGAGGAGATTGTACGGTGTATCGCGCAGGACCAGGGTCAGATTTCTGCGCTCCTTAAGGATCACATCGGCTGCCCTGGTGATGAGATCATCGGAGAGGCCGTTGGCAATCCGGCCAAGCGTGCCCATGGAACAGGGGCAAATGATCATATCTGTGTAACCGGCTGAGCCGGAAGCAAAGGGCGCTGTAAAGTCCTGCTTGCCGTAAATGGGTACATCGTATTGCTTGTAGCTTTCATCGCCCAGTTCATAAAACCAAACGTCCTGCGCATTGCCCGACATCACAACAGCGAGCTCTTGATATTGGTCCTGATAAGCTGTCAGTTTATCGAGAAGTACTTTAGCATAAATGGAACCGCTTGCTCCTGTAATCGCTATGATCAGTTTTTTTGTCATTTGCTTGTTGTGAATTGCTGGAAAATTTTCCCGGAACGGGAATGAAATTACCCGATCCCGGAGTTATTGAAAATATACGAACTTTGAACAATGGTCCAGATTACAAATGCTCGCCTATGAATCACTTTGTCCTTACAACCATTTTACCCCTCATTTTGTTGAATGCTGCGTTTGCTTTCAATGATAATAATGAGGAGAAAAATAATAAGAATAAAGATACTTCCGATGCATCTATTGAATGGCTAACATTTGAAGAAGCTGTTCGGAAATCGAACCAGCACAAAATGGCCAACCGCAAGAAGGTATTTATCGACATCTACACCGATTGGTGCGGCTGGTGCAAGAAAATGGACCGGAACACATTTCAGGATTCAGCTGTCATTGAATACATGGAAAAGTACTATTACCCGGTCAAGTTGGATGCTGAAATGAAGCGAAACATCGTGCTCAACGGAGACACGCTGAAATACATAAGCCGCGGTAAAAGAGGAACACACGAACTTGCTCTCAAATTGATGAACGGCAATCCCAGCTATCCCACCACTGTTTTTCTTGACGAACGGTTCAACATGCTCACGCCTGTGCCGGGCTACCAATCGGCAGCCAATATGAAACCCATTCTAAGGTTTTTTGGCAAAGACCTCCACAAGACCGATCAAGACATTAATGAGTATATTAAAAAGCACAGAGGCAAGAATCAAAACGACAAGGATAAGGGCAAAACGGACAAGAAAAAGAACAAAAAGAAGAAGGAAAACTAATCCCAACTCGGGGAAAACGATAATTTATGCGGTTAGTCTTGTTATCGTTGGCGCAAGCGCCCTCGCTTGTGCCAAATCAACCAGCTTGCTTGTTTGTACTATTCATATCGTTGTAATTCGTTTCATTGCGCCAGCCGGCAGAGATGGCGCTCTTGGCAAGAGAGCCCCCGGCCACTGCCGGATTGCTCGTAATCGCCAGCTCGTGTAAAACTTCAAGGTTTGCTCGTGGTCTGACGACTAAGCCCGGCTTGGCGCATGGCAGGCCACTTTTGTTGCAATTCTCTGGCCTGAACTCAGAAAGAAGGGGCTGAAGCCTAAGCGGCCGGACGACCTGCTTGCACACCTGCCACCGCTGAGTCGTCCGACCGCTATTCTTGCTCTACGGGGATGGTACTCAGAGCAGGAAAGCACCCCCAAGCCCAAAGGGCTTGAACTCGAATAGCTCCCGGTTGCTACCGGGAGCATTGAGCTCCCCAAAGCTATCAATTCATATTTGATCTATATCTAAGCTCGATTGATTACCTTTGACGGCTTTATCAGAATGCATGACAATGGCTGACTACCTTCAACAGATGCGCGACAAGGTCAAGGTGGGTGAGAATGTCTTCATCGCCCCAAACGCAACACTTGTGGGTGATATCTCACTGGCTGACAACGTATCGGTTTGGTTTGGTGCTGTCTTAAGAGCGGATTTTGACAAAATTGTGGTGGATGAAAATACTAACATCCAGGATAATGCGATTTTTCACGTTGAGCACGATGTGCCCGTACATGTAGGCAAGGGCAATATCATCGGTCATGGCGCCATTGTGCATGGCTGTGATGTGGGGGACCACAACTTGATAGGTATGCGGGCTACGGTTATGAACAATGCCAGGATTGGCAATTATTGCGTTATTGGCGCCCATGCACTTGTTACGGAAAACATGGAGGTACCGGATTTTTCAATGGTCCTGGGCACGCCCGGCCGGGTTGTGAAAACCCTCCCGGGGGAAGTGATTGAGCGGCTCAAGTGGGGTGCTGATGTTTATAAACAAGAAGCTCATAAGTATCTCAATAACCATCAGGGATAGGGAATTCAAGTAACGTACTGTTCTTTGTATCGTATTACCGGTAAAGAATCAGCATTTCGTCTCTTCCAGTAATAGCTGATCAAGCATGGCCAGGAAAAAAGCACTGATTATACGATTCAGCTCTATCGGTGATATTGTGCTCACAACACCGGTCATTCGGTGCCTGAAGGAGCAACGGCCCGATTTCGAGCTCCATTACCTTACCAAGCGAGGCTATCGAAAGATGATCGAACCCAACCCCCACATCAGCCGCAGGCATTACCTCAAAAAAGAACTCAGTCAAACCCTTTCAGCACTGCGGCAGGAAGATTACGATGTAATTATCGATCTTCATAACAATCTGCGCACATTCATGATCAAGTCTGCTTTGCGCAAGCCGAGCTATACCTTTCGGAAGCTGAATTACGAAAAATGGATGCTGGTCAACTTTAATGTAAATAAGCTGGATGATACCCATGTGGTAGATCGGTATATGGAAACTCTTGCCCCTTTTGATATTGTCAATGACGGCCGGGGACTGGATTATTTTATTCCTGAAGAGGATGAGGTTGATCCCAGCGAACTGCCCGCAAGTCACCGCGATGGTTTTGTAGCTATTGTTATCGGGGCCAAATACGCAACCAAGTGCTTACCGACCAAGAAAATTATCGATATCTGCAAAAAAGTGGATCAACCTGTTCTATTACTGGGTAATAAAGCAGACAAGACACGGGCCTATAAGATTCGAAATGCTGTTGGTGATAAGGTGGTAAACGGTTGTGGCGTTTACAACATCAATCAATCCGCATCGCTGGTCAGGCAATCGAATAAAGTAATTGCTAATGATACCGGTTTAATGCATATTGCATGTGCTTTTCAAAAAGAAGTGATTATGGTATGGGGCAATACCGTTCCCGAATTTGGTATGTATCCTTATTTAGGTGAAAACGGCTCCGGTATTTGGCACTCGATGGAAGTACCGGATCTTTCCTGCAGGCCTTGTTCAAAATTGGGCAAGAAGAGATGCCCGAAAGGCCATTTCAATTGTATGGAATTGCAGGACGTGGACAGGATTGCAGAATTGGCCGGTAGCTAACCTACCATTATTCCGCCACAAGGGTATCGATACTCGGTTTATTACCAGATTTATAAAACTCGATTTCACTTTCCTGGAGCGATTGCACAATGTACTCGATGTCTTTGTGTTTGCCGTTGGGCTCGTACTCTTCTTTGAGGTCATAACCGTATAAGCGTCCAAAATTCTGCCAAAAGAAAGCCGAAAAGGGGTTTTTGAGCTGTTTGATCAACTTGTAGCAGTTATTGCCCGTTTCGCGGTTAATGATCTTGACCAGGATTTGCCCTTCTGTTCTTGATAAGTTTTTCAATTCCTTCTTAAAGCGGTCTTTCAAGCTATCCTCTTTTTGGCGGACGTAGCGTTTCCGCTTCAGCCAACGATTCATGCCATCAAGGTCATTCTGAATTTTGTAATAGAGTTCCCTGGCGATCATGGCATAAGGATAAACCTCGATGACATTGTCCCTAAGCTTGTCGAATTCAGCTTGTTTTCTTGGATCATCAAAGGTTTTGGAATGGATGTTGACGGTTTTAAGGTAAACCTGGGGCAAGGTATCACGTCCTTCTTCCCCCACCTCGAATACCTTTTTATCATCCTGAGCAAGTACCAGTTGCCAACCGGCTATAAAAAGAATTGTGAGGAAGTAAATACGCATGATACGTTTTTTTTAGTGTTTGTAAGATGTAAAACAAAATCAATGCCAAAAATGATTCCTGTTTGCTTTCTTAGTAACAATTGAGTCAGGAAGGTTACCTGCCAATGCCTGGCGAGTTAGCCTGGCCACTCACGATGCTTGACATCGGGAGGCACAAAGACTTTTTCAAAGAACTGGTCATATTCAAAATGAATGAACAAAGCAAAGAATTGTTGATAAGCATCCTCTATTTCACCCGATAAAATAACACGGCTACGGGTTCCAATGGTTATGGGTACTAAAATGCGGCTAAAGCCGCTATCATGAATTGATTGTTATCCGTTGGCTGAAGCCAACGGCAATGATTTTTGAATAACTTTCCAAAAGTTTTCCGTTTTAGGGATTTCATGTACCGCCTTTTTTTCGGTAACTTTTGGA
>PXTV01000028.1 GCA_003022985.1 Bacteroidetes bacterium SW_11_45_7
CCTCAACCTCACGAATACTGCCACTACGACAAAAAGCGCCAAATAACATAGTTACCAGATGATCCCAGGGGGTAAATTTTTTTGCGTATTTATCACTGTTTTGGTCTCGTATGACCTGACTTATAGCATTTTTAGGCAATAATTTTATAAGCTGTCCGAAAACTGATTGTCCACTAAAATGCTTACTTTTACTCATATATATTTAGTTTATGGAAAAGGGAGTCTCTTATTTTATGTAGATGTCTCCCTTTTCTTTTATTATTAATATGCTAAACTACTAATGTCTGCATTTTCGCGGACGCCAGTGAATCTATGAATGCTAAACTCTTTTGCTGTTATCTTCTTATCATCCTATTCTTGCACACAGGATTTGCCCAACCCTTCCAATGGCAGAAAATCGATACCGGCCTGCACTACGCTACAATCCCTTCGCCTATACCATCATCGATTGGCGATTCTAAAATTTCGGTGCTCAGAATAAATCCTGAGCATTACCACTTCACCCTTGCAAGCCAAAAAGAAGGGCAAGGCGATTACAAAACAGCTAAAGAATGGAGTGCTAAACAGGGTTTTAGTGCAGTTATCAATGCCGGCATGTTTCAAAATGATAACCTGACAAACGTGGGCTATATGAAGGATTCGGGCTTTGTAAATAACGGAACACTCAACCACAATAATACTATAGCTGCTTTTAACAGGAAAGATACAAGCTTGCCAAGGTTTCAGATCATCGACCTCAAATGCCAGAACTGGGATAACCTAAAGGATGAGTATTACTCCTATACACAAAGCATCCGTATGATCAATTGTAACCAGCAAAACATGTGGCGTCAACAAAACCAAAAGTTCAGCATGGTGGTTTTGGGAGCTGACAAACAAGGAAATGCGCTATTTATTTTTAGCCGCTCACCTTACAGCGGGCACGACATGAATGATATCCTTCTCCAATTACCGCTCAACATCCATAATGTCATGTATCTGGAAGGTGGCCCTGAAACCACGTTTTATTTGAATCATAAAGGCACCGAAGTGTCACGTGTGGGCAGTTATGAAACGGATTACCGCGAAGATAACCGCAATGACCGACTGCGTGTCTTGCCAAATGTGATTGGTATAAGGGAACGATAAGTCGTTTTTGTTACTTTTAAAATTGCCAACTTAGCGCCCTTAATTCGGGAAATTGAAATCGTAGTGTTCTTATTGTAACTTAGAATAAATATCACTTTGCTATGAATAACCTGATCACTGAGAGAATAACCGTCAATCCAGATATTTGTCATGGGAAGCCAACAATCCGCAATACACGCATGATGGTGGAAAGTGTATTGGAATACCTGGCCGCAGGCGATAGGTTTGATAATATTCTCAATGAATTTCCCGATTTGGAGAAAGAAGATATACTTGCATGTCTTGCCTATGCGAATCAAGTCTTAAAATTTAAAGACATTTCGTTCAAAGTCGCCTGATGCGTTTTATTATCGATGCACAACTGCCACCTTCTTGGGTAGAGATTTTAAGAGCTGATGGATATGACGCTGTTCATACCTCCCAATTGAAAGAAGGAAATACGACCTCTGATGAAACAATTTTGGAAGTGGCGGAAAGTGAAGACCGTATTGTGGTGACCAAAGATTCTGATTTTTACTACACGTTTGTCACAAACGGACGTCCGCAATACTTGGTCTTCGTCAAGCTTGGAAATATACGAATTCAAGCCGCCAATCAGTATCTTAAGGTAAATTTAAGCTCGCTGATTAAAGCCCTATATGAGGGGGCACTTATCGAGCTATGGCCCAATCAAATTAAGGTGGTTTATTAATGTTACCTTACTAATAACAATCAATCGGGTATTTCTTGCCAAATCCCGTTCCACACCTGCATCACATATTCTTTAACAATAATCCGATTTCCATAGGCGTTGAATTATTACCACCATCTTCATGTCAACGCTATGCTTCCCTTTGCCAACAACATATCCGGTCAACCACTTACCTGCTGCCTATTGGGCGCTTGTTTTCTGTGCATTGCAACCTGTACAAGCTCCAATCAGGAACAAGCTGTAAAAACCGAACAACCCGATGGCAAAAGAATGGCCATCGATTACCAATCCCTTCTCGACAACATTCAAAAAAATAGAAAGACATTTTCCAGAAACTATGAGAACGGTAATGACAGTGTCCAAAGTAACATATTGGCAAAAAGCCGGGAATATGTCGAGAAGATGATGAAGGATTCCCTTATACCGGCTTGGATAGGAACATCGTATGCTTTTGATGGTACAACGGATAAACCCCGCGAAGGTAAAATTGCCTGTGGCTATTTTGTAAGTACTGTTCTCAGGGATGCCGGATTCCGCTTCAATCGATTCTCTTTAGCCAAGCAACCCTCCGGGAATATTATACGCTCGGTTACTGAAGAGCTGAAGCGATTCCCGAATGGATCTCTCAGCTATTTTATGAATGAGGTCAAGAGGATGGACAAGGGTATCTACATTCCGGGCCTGAATGACCATGTTGGGTTTATAGTGAAGGATCAATCAGAGCTAAAGTTTTGCCATGCTGCTTATTATGCACCTTATGAAGTAACATGTGAACAATTGGCCAAAGCCAGCGCAGTGGCGAACTCGAGCTACCGGGTATTAGGCAAGGTATTAAACAAAAGAATGGTTGAGCAATGGGTAGCAATGCGCAAGATTGAGACATTCAGGTAATCTGCCTAATTGATGAATAGACAGGATGTTTTTGTTTTATTGATAAATTTTATTCATTCAAACTTGTGACAATGGCATTAGCTGATATCATGAATAGCAGAGCAACGTTTTTCCTTCTACTAATCACTCTGTTTGGAGGATGTAAAACAAGCCAAACCCAAAAAGGGATAAGCGAATTAGACGAAAATTTTCATTACGGAATACCATACGAAGAAGTTCTTAAGAGGGCTGATGTAGATGATGTAACAGACCTAATTTGCTATCGAGAGGGATATGTTCTTGCAAAAACAACCGACACCACGAATCAATACAATACTCGCCCAAATCTCTCTTTAGCAAACTTGGTTATGCAAGAACATGCGGAAATACACGACATATCCAGACAAAGGGGAGTTTCTTTTACCATTGAATTAGGAGATTATGCGGAAAAGGTGGCAAAAAATGACGAATTTGGTAGGTATCATTTTACAAACTTTGAGAACAATGTGTTGCCATTTGCAGACACCACTTTAGATCGAAGTTATGGAGACCAAATAATTACACCCGAAGAAGCCAAAAAAGCAAACAATTTAATATATAGAGGCAAATATAAGGAAGGTTCTAATGAAGATTGATTAAATCTAAGCAAAAACTCTTTTAAGGTGATTTTCTATGTAATCCTGCAGGCCAGTTTGCTGTGCTTAGCCCAACGCTATCCGCAAATGGGCTATATGGCGGTCCGAAAAGGGATGCGTGATAGACTTTTATGAAGTCCTTATTCACTCTGTAGACGCTCTGTCTTCCTTGATCCCATGTGTGTGAACCGGGTGAGCCTTTGATCGAAGCAGCCCTGAGCACATATTGGGATGTTTGGCAAGTCGCAGATCCGGGGATGTTTAGAGTCCATTCCATCTGGAGCCATGAGTAATTTCCCGGGCGTATTCTTACTCAGGAAATTGGCAATAAGAATAAGGGATTCTAACCAATACGCATTTTTCTTTTTACCCAAAAGCCCACGACTTAGCAATTCCCTTGGCCTAATCCGATTTTCCAAATCTAACTTTTGAAGAATCGAAACCAATTACAATCTTTTATCTATGAACTTACTGCCATTATTTACCATAGCATTTAGCCTGCTTGCATTAACAGGAACGACAACTCTGGTCAAAGATTCAATTGACACAATGAATCGAGAGAATAAAAAGAAAGAAGATCGTGTCACCATCAGCAATGATTATGAAGCTGAACGATATTCTTATGACTCATTGACAATCCCCGCATTCTTTAAGCAACTTACCCAAAACCACCTCGATGATTACATGGCTTTAGATAGCAGCAACTATCGGCAAGTCTGTAGGGAATACAACCTCAAGGCTGGTGACAAAAGGAATCGAAAGCGTTTTTTTACCATCTCGATTTTGCATGATCTTTTTACCGCCAATCAAGCGATAAACTGTTCCAAAGGACCAGTTTTAAATATCCCCTACATGTGGCACTGGCAAACTCCCAACAAAAGGAAAGACATCACGCACCTTGCACACGATCAAGCGCTAAAAGATATTGAGGCTCCGCCTGGGTTGAGCAGGTATGCCAGTTATGCGAAAGTAGATCGAACCCCATTTTTATTTCTAAGCGACCTTTTTGCCAAAACGCCCAATTACTATTTCCCTGAGTGCGATACTTTTTCAACATTTGGTTGGTGTAGTGAGCGGGAGATGGCGTTTACAAGTCTTTCTGAAATATTGAACGGGAAATGCAATGGTAAGGTGGCTGTGGGGGCAAATCATAGCTGGACTGAATTGATAGTGCCTATGAGATCGCAGAAGGGTAAAGACGTCAAATTAAAGGTGCGGGTTGATAACACTTACAACACGATTGATTGGAAAAAGGCCGATAACTGGTCAAAAGAAAGGTGGCAAGACGCCCACAATGAAACACGATTAGAAAGATGGTATAACAAAAAAGCGCATTCTGAAAAAGAAAGGGCGAGAATAAGGGATCACATCGCCTCAAATCAGGCTATGCAAAGAATAGAAAGAAAGCTGGTAACGTACTTGAACGAACAATTTAAAGATAAGAGATAAAATGCGGATTCCCTCCTTCTCAAAAAAGTGGTCTTTTAATGGGTCAGTGGCTCCGCTAAAGCTCTCGGTTATTTTCCCACTTGTAAGAGGAGGTGTTATACTCATGTATTCTCTATTGTTTTTGGGGATTTCCTCTTGTAGCCAGTCAGAGATAGAAGCACATGGACAAAAAGAAGCCTTTTCGGGCGGGATTATTAGCACCGTGAATTTTCTGTTGAATGGTAATCAAACGGGACATGCTTCCAGCTCATTCCTTCGTGGTGATATTGCCCTATCTACCGTTGATGTCACTTCCTTTGAGGGGAACACAAATGGCAGTTTCAAGCAAGAACAGCAACGCTATCCGCGAGTGCGTGAAGCGTATTCATCCAAAGAGAGAACAGTGAAAAAGCTCCTCGCCAGGCGAGGGATCAATACGTTTCGCATCGACCTGTTTATTCGCTTGTTCAAGAAAGAGCGGCTTGTAGAAGTATGGGCAAAAAAAGAAGAAACTGATACATTTACCCATATTGTGGACTATCCTTTTTGCAGGACTTCTGGTGATTTAGGCCCTAAACGAAGGGAGGGTGACTTGCAAATCCCGGAGGGCTTTTACCGGCTAAGTTATTTCAACCCTGCAAGCAATTACTATCTATCGCTTAAGATTATTAAAGAGTTGTACGTCTTCGCAGTGGAGGCCCACTCTTCGGGAAATGCTCGCATTCCTGTCCATATTTTCCCCGGCCGATTGGACGAGGATCATTGGCAAGCGCTTAAGGATGAATACAGCTCCGATACATCACTTATTAACTTTTGGCAAAACTTACGACCGGGCTATCTGGCATTTGCAAACAACAAACAGGTTTCTGATATCAATATTGATGAAGATGGTGACTACAATATAAAATAAAAGTTCAATTAAAATGCAGAATTGGTTTTACAAGTCGATGCTTTTTGCTTTTCCTGTGATGGCTATGGGCATAGGTGTGATGATTATAGCTTATTTCTTCCGGGGCGGAAAAACGATTTACCAGACAGACCAAACACTCGCCAATCAACAAGTGCGCAATTTACGGACATATCTCAATCCGCAACATCTTAAATATGGTAAAAAGAATGGCATCTCCCCTATTGAAAACAGGCAGGCATTTGCGCGGAAAAAAAATGAGTTGTTGCAAAATGACCGCCTCACGCCAGTAACATCCACTCGTTATGTGTATGTCGAAAATTTCAACAATTCCGTCCCTTATCTCACCAAGGAAGCTGATCAGCTTCTGGCTGAAATCGGCCGAAGATTCAGGCAGCGACTTGAGGCAAACGGCATCAACGGCACTTACCGTCTTGTACTGACTTCTTGTTTGAGAACGAAGCAAGACCAGCGTGACCTTCGCAACAAAAAAGACAACGTAAATGCCGCACTTCGTTCGGCTCATTGGTATGGCACCACATTCGACATCACTTATGAGCGCCTTACAAGAATGCCGCTTCTTGTTGAGAACGTGGTTGGTGCGTTTACGGGTAAACAAATGACCTCTATCATTGCAACGCGCTTATTGAATTGCTACACTTCAAACCAAAAGCCCATTTTAGGCGAGGTGCTGTTGGAATTACAACGGGAAGGGAAATGTATTGCTTTGGTCGAAAGTGTTCCGAGCTGCTTTCATGTGACGGTGAGGTAATAACTCGAGCCTATCATGATAATTATGTCGGTACTATCTTTAACAAATTGATTGTTTGGCATTTTTGGAGATAGCCTCTCCGCCTACTTTACTACAATACTTCATGGGCGTTATCTAATACATTGTGCCCTAAGTCCTTCAAATACTTTCTGGTGATCTCTTGATTCGCATGGCCCATCAATTCACTAATATGGGCAACCGGAAAATCATTCAAGTAAAGTGTACTGGCAAAGGTGTAGCGAGCTGTATAGGAAGTCATTTCCACCGGAATATCCAGGATCTCAGCCACTTTCTTCAAGTCTTTATTGTACTGACCAATGCACTTATGAATCCGGTTTTGTTTTTGTGTTTCTGTTTGGTGAAAATCGCTTAAGATAGGAAACAGGTACTGGCTCTCTCCTTGTGGAAACTGTTGGGCAATTTCTTGCAAAGGTTTGGTGAAGGGAATACTGAAACGGTGGCCGGTTTTTCTGCGATTGTACTCGATTCTGCCGTCTTGAATGCATTTATGCGTTAACCTGACCATATCGTGAAAGTTCATCCTCTGGGAGTAATAAGACCATTGGAAATACAAAACCGAATTTTTGAGATGGGGTATTCATCAATAGGAAAATCCTTGATCTTTTGCATATCATCAACACTCAGAGGTGTTGGATTTTTTTCCTTTCATTGATTGGGAATCTTGTAACCCTTATTCTGATAAGTCCAGAACGGGTATAACCCAGGATTGACATAACCCTCACGGATAGCTTCATTGTAGATGGCCCTTATGTGTCGCATATAAAATCCTATCCCACCTGATTCTTTGCATCCCCGATCTTTGAGATGATCATGGAATTCCTCTAAGAATGAACGATCGATCTTGCGAAAAAGAATTTTCTTTTTTGGGTCTAAATCGCTTGAGTGCACTTTGGGTATCTATGTTTGCTTTTCTGCTTTTGATTTTACCATCGCGTAGAAGCTTTTTATTGCCCAGGAGGTTGAAAAGGTGGCTCCCCCATTAGTAGAACAATCCGGCAAACAAGGCTATAAGTCTCTTAGACATCATCAAATAACACCACTGGTTGTTGGTGCTGTTCAAAAACAACAGAAGCAGCACCTCTCACAGAAAGATAAAATCGAGGCATTGCAAGCTGAGAACAACACACTCCAACAACGTGTTCAAAAGCAAGAAAATCAGCTTGAAACCCAGAAACAACAAATCCGGGAACTCAAACAAGCTGTGCAGGCCCTCCAAAAGGATGAGGATGGGCAAATGCAGGCGCAACATTGATCAATCAAATTCGTATGAAAACCGAAATCTTGTCAATCATGAAACACATAGCCACTTTTATCGCATCAGTAACGATCATCACTTTGTCCACGCTAAACGGAACAGCCCAAAACGTGGGCATTGGCGAGTCATCGCCCAATGTGAAGCTCGACATCAAGGGCACCAACGGCAATGACCTGCTCAATGTGAAGGATGACAATGCTAACAGCCGGTTGTATGTGGAAGAAGGCGGGCATCCAAACATCACCTTCTAATGATCTTAGTTTTCATACAGGAGCATTATCCGAAGCAATGCGCATTGAAAGCAATGGCAATGTTGGGATTGGGACAAGTAGTCCATCGGAACTATTAGAAGTAAGTGGAGCCATAAGAGCTACCGGAGATAAGATAATCAGCAGAAAACTCGCTACAAATAGTAATAATGTAAATAGATGGTTCTGGCTCTTAGGTGAGTGGGGGTCAAGTAGAGTTAATATCACAGGAAGAATAGAAGGTGAGAGGAGCAGTGGTCATGATGATATGAGGATAGTCGACTTTATCTTCTCCACAAGTCAAAGTGGGGCTGGTGACCGTTACAAAGCGCATGTTGAATATAGAGCTGGTGGAAGAGGATCAAATGACGAATGGGGATTTGCAAAAGTCGAGTATAGTGGAACAGATTATGTAGCACTCTATCGTAGTGGTAGTAAATATTGGAGTAGCAAAACGCATGTTACTGCACATTTATTTGATACGCCAGGAGTTTCTGACGCTTTCAGCAATGTACTAACCTCTAACGATGTGACATGGAAAACTGAAGTTAGTTATGGCGGTGTTGATAATGTTCTCAAAACCGGCAAGATGGGCATTGGCACCGCCTCTCCCACAGAAAAGCTGGATGTAGATGGCCAAGTAAGAATAAGAGGCGGCAATCCTTCTTCAAATCAAGTCCTTACCGCAACAAATAATAATGGCAAAACCACATGGGATGACCCTAACAATCTCATTAATGAAAAATATCTCCCCGATGATCCAGCTAACAGTGATGTGAATATGAATGGCAACTCAATTGATAATATTGGTTCAGGCACTGACCTGGATTTAGGGGAGGGCCTTGAATTTATAAGCAAGGATCTCGGTGGTGAAGGAAATGATGGCAGAGTCATCCGATTAAAAGATAATAACAACCCCAATTCACCAGACGGCCATTTCATGATTGCATCAGGAGATGATAATGAAAAGCTCATGGAATTTTATGATGTCGGTGTCAGAACATATACAAATATGGATATGCAATCCAATCGAATTGTAGATATGGCTGATCCATCAAACGCCCAGGACGCTGCTACAAAAAGCTACGTAGATGGCAAAAATCACTCAGATAATCAAAACTTGAATGATGTGCTCAATAAAGGCAATACAACCGGCACTAACGACATCAATTTTCAAAGTAATGGAAGCATCGTCTCTGTGAATAACATCAATGTGTCCAGCATGAACTCCAATAATGGTAGCAACCCCATTAACTTCCATCAAGGGATTACGGTAGATGGTGACGATGGCGGTGATGGGAATATAATTGTAGAAGAAGGCAATGTTGGCGTTGGTAACACAAGTCCTTCTGAAAAGCTCCACGTGTCAAGCACCATTCGCTCAGATGATCAGTTAACAGTGAATGATAACAAACCACGCTTATATCTTAAGGATGATGATGCAGGGGGAAGCCGGCCCGAATTGAAGTATGACAACAATGGTTACATGGTTTTCAACAGTGATGATAGCCAAACTGCCAGTTTTAGGTTTTACTCCAACCATAATGATGACCGCAGCGAAGACGCTCACTTACGCGTTCATGGCAGTAGTCCTTCCAGCAGTGGTTATAACAACAGTTATATCCAACTGACTCATACAGGTTTTTCTGGAGGCCATGGAAAAATTTCAACTGACAGGGGCCATCTGGCTATTGAGCCATCCGGCAATGTAGGTATAGGCACAGCGTCACCCAATAAAGCAAACTTAGAGGTACAGGCAGCATCAAATGAACGGGTCGCCCATTTTGAAGCGGACTGGGATAATGATTATAGTGGACATGCAAAAGCAATGGTTGTCAAAAATAATGGCCATACAAGCGGGGGCTCTAAATACAAAGGCATACAGGTTACGTCTCAAGCACCACCTAATTCAAATGCCAATAGTTCGGGAAGAACTATTGGCATTTTGGCCAAGGCCGGTGGCCGTGATTTGAATACAGGTGTACATGGCAAATTAAAATGTATCCGACCTTACATCTAATCGTTACGCTGGCTATTTTGTAGGTGATGTACAAGTGAATGGCGATTTGTGTAGCAGTACCTGGTGTTCCGATCGAAGGTTGAAGAAAAATATCAGTACTTATAAAAATGCACTATCAAAATTAAAAGCCCTTAAAACTTACACTTATGACTTTATAGATAAAGAAAAGATTCACCTTCCTGAGGGCAAGCAATATGGCTTCATTGCCCAGGAAGTGGAAAAGGTTTTTCCCAACTTAGTGATCGATTCATTGACACATACTGATAGTACAGTCTATAAAGGGATTGAAAAAGAAAAGTTTGTGCCTGTTTTAGCCCAAGCCATCAAAGAGCAGCAGCAAATCATTGAGCAGCAACAAGAGGAAAATGCCACCATGAAGGAGCAACTTCAATCGCAAAACCAACAGATCCAATCGTTGAAAGAAAGCAAACAACGCCAGCAACAGCAAATTGAGGCATTGCAAGAAGCTGTCCAAACGCTTCAGCAAGAAAGCGGAATGAAGGCAAAAACGCAACGCTAATGCGCCTCCGGGTATCTAAATGAAATTGCTTTGGCTGTTGTAAGTGTCATTACCAACAACGCATGCTGTTCCGGTTCGTGGGGGCACCAACTAGGGCAACAAAACACAAACCCCTGGCGCACATTAAACTTTGAACTTTAACCATTCAAAATCTTCAAATCTTAAATCTTAAATCTTAAATCTTAAATCTCAAATCTTAAGTCTCAAATCTCAAATCTCAAATTACCGGCCAACCCCTTCCTACACAAGCCCATCCGCAACATTCAACATTCATCGTACCTTTGAGGAAAAGGCCGGTTCCGATCGATGATGAACTTCCCCTCCCAACTCATTGAGGATGCTGTGAACGAGTTCGCCAAACTGCCGGGCGTTGGTAAAAAAACCGCTTTGCGGCTGGTGCTGCATTTGCTCAAGGAAGACAAGCAGGAAGTGGAGCAGTTCGGCAATGCGCTCATCAAGAT
>PXTV01000029.1 GCA_003022985.1 Bacteroidetes bacterium SW_11_45_7
CCTCGCCTCGCCTCGCCTCAGGCGAGGGATAATGAGGTACGCGGTTTTGTGATGAACCTGCATTAAAAGGAATCCATCAAAGCTGATTCAATGCTTTTGATTTGCAATTTCTTGTTCATATTTGTGCATTAACAGAGACCTTGCAATTTGCAACTTGGCGAGTATTGCAGCAATGAAGACATAGCTTATAATCGATTAAAAACAGTGCACAAACCATGTTGTCATGGATATCCCCTCAATTGAACAGGAGTCACCAGCAGCCATTAAGCAACTTCAGGAAGATAAGCTGAGCGATTTATTACATTACCTTAAGAAGGCCTCACCTTACTACTCCCGTTTATTTCAGAAGTATAGCATCGATATTGACCAAATCAAGACGCTCGGGGACCTGCAACGCATTCCCGTTACCACCAAAAAGCAGTTGCAGGAGCAAAATCAGGAGTTTATCTGTGTACCCAAAAACCGGATTGTTGATTATATTACCACATCCGGCACGCTGGGCGATCCGGTGACTTTTGCCTTGACCGACCAAGACCTTGAACGCCTGGCCTATAATGAAAAGATATCGTTCACTTGTGCGGATAGCAGCAGCGATGATACATTCCAGCTTATGACAACAATTGACAGGCGCTTTATGGCCGGGCTTGCCTATTTCCTGGGCGTTCGTAAACTCGGTGCGGGTATTGCAAGAGTGGGACCGGGTATGCCGGAGCTCCAATGGGACACCATTAACCGTATTGCGCCAACAGCTTTTATCACCGTTCCGTCATTCTTGCTCAAGTTAATTGAATACGCTGAGGAAAACGGCATCGATTATCGCCAATCATCCATCCAAAAGGCCATTTGTATAGGGGAAACAGTGCGGAATCCCGATTTTTCCCTCAATACACTGGGCCAAAGGATTACTGAGAAATGGCCCATTACGCTTTACTCGACCTATGCTTCCACTGAAATGGGCACAGCTTTTACAGAGTGCAGTGAACAAAAAGGCGGTCATCATCACCCGGAATTGATCATCGTTGAGTTTCTTGATGACGATGATCAACCTGTTCCTGAGGATCAGCCCGGAGAGGTTACTGTTACAACACTTGGCATGGAAGGCATGCCATTGCTTCGTTTCAAAACGGGGGATATTTGTTATCGCCACACGGAACCTTGTCCATGTGGGCGCAATACCATGCGCCTCGGGCCGGTTATTGGCCGCAGACAGCAAATGATCAAACTCAAGGGAACCACTCTCTATCCGCCAGCTATTTACGATGTGTTACACGATATTCAGGAAGTTGATAATTATGTTGTAGAAGTTTCGACAAATGATATTGGAACGGATGATTTGTTGATTCGCGTAGGCTGCAGCAATCAATCACAAAATCTGGAGAAAAAGATCACGGATCATTTCAGGGCAAATTTGCGTGTGTCACCTGTTATTAAGCTTCATTCAAGGGAAGAAGTTGATGAATTCAGATTTCCCGGTACCAGCAGAAAACCGATGACATTTATCGATAAGAGGCAATCTTAAATAATGGGTAGATGTCAGTATACTGATTATCAATGAAAGTTTTTATCTTGGAGCAATACAGAAATATAGAATAAGGCGTTTAGAGATTTTACCACGGATAAAACGCTCGGTAGAACGAGTTCTCAAATTTGAGGAAACAATACTAAAAACTTTATATTTCTGCCGTCCTACCGGTTTAAGTTCCTATTGTGGCCCTCAGGCACCTTATTCTATGGATATTTTATTTCCTAATTTTCAAAAATGGTCTATTATGAGTCGCTTAGCAATTTTTATCCTGTTTCCATTTTCCATTTTCTTTCTGTCTTCATGTGCCAGTTTGGTGGATTTTGCACGTGGTGATGAGGAATTATCATTCTTAAGAGGTGAGCAAACTGTAGATGTCAAGTTCGATTATTCAGACATGGCAGTTGGGAGTTATTCGAGCGAGGAGGATTATGTTGAAAAGAAAGTTAAAGAAAAAAATGAAGATGAGCCGGGTTCAGGTGATCAGTGGCGCAAAGAATGGAAGGGAAATAGGGAGAGCAAGTTCGAGCCCGAGTTTTTGGAACTGCTTAATGAGTACGGTAAAGATGATAAAAAGCTCGATTTTGATAAGAATAATGACGATGCCAACTACCTGATGATCGTTGAAACAACATTTACCGAACCCGGATTTAACGTAGGGGTTGCCAGGAGAGATGCTGAAATCGACCTCAAGATCCGTTTTGTTGAAAAGGGTAATCCGGAAAATGTACTGACAAAGCTAAGTATTCAAGACGTGCCAGGAAGATCGAGCATGGGATATGACTTTGCTACAGGTACCCGGCTTACGGAAGCGTATGCCAAGGCAGGGAAAGAATTGGGTAAGTATATAGCCTCTAAAGATTTTTAATCTACATTCAACACTTGTGTTGAAATATGCTTTGTTTGGTCATTTCCCATCTCGGTGAACTGAGATAGGATTGAACTGTTAAAATATTAAGGAATTATGTACCTAATGGTTATTGAGGCTACCCTGTAAGAAATCAGGCATTTTTATGTAGAGGCGTTCCGAATTGCTAGCGATTCGGAACGCTCCTACAATTCATTTTACTTGTTGGTGAACCGTTAAATACACAATTCCCGAATATTATATAAAGAATAGGGGAAATCCTATTGACAACAAAGCTATTATGACCCGGGAATCGGCTGACGTATTGGTAATTGGTGCTGGCCCTTCCGGTACTGTTGCAGCATCCATGATAGAACAAGCCGGTTTGAATTGCATGATAGTGGAGAACCAGCATTTTCCGCGCTTCATGATTGGTGAAAGCTTGATTCCTCGCTGCATGGAGCATTTTCAGGAAGCGGGATTTATGGAAGCTCTGCAAGATGCTAATTTCCAGGTCAAATACGGGGCCAATTTTCTTAGAGGCCGTGAACTGAGCACTTTCAACTTTGATGAGCAATACTCATCTTCCTGGACCTGGGCATGGCAAGTCCCCCGTGCTGAATTCGACAATATATTGGCCAACGAAATCCAACAAAGGGGAGTGCGTGTTCGCTATGGAACAGGCGTTACGGATGTTCAATTTGATGGCTCGCTTTCAACATCTACTCTGCGTGATGATGAAGGCAATGACTATAAGGTAAATGCGAGTTTCGTGATTGATGCAAGTGGCAATGGCCGGGTATTGCCGCGCTTGTTGGGACTTGATCAACCTTCTGACTTTCCGCCACGTAAGGCCTCGTTCGTGCATGTTGAGGATCCTTATAGGCCAGAAGGCCTGGAAGGAAATCAAAATTTCTTTGTGGTTCTGCAAAGAGATGTGTGGGTATGGATCATCCCGTTTGCTGATGGTACCACTTCACTTGGATTTGTCGGGAATCCGGAGTTCTTTGATCGGTATGAAGGTGAAGGCGAGGAGAAGTTCCGCAATATGATCGATTCCGTTTCTCAAATCAAAAACCGCTTCCGTAACGTACCATACTTGTTTCCTCCCAAGGAAATTACGGGTTATTCTTCCTCTGTCACACGCTTATATGGCGAAGGGTTTGCTTTAACGGGCAATACCGCTGAATTTCTCGATCCTATTTTCTCATCCGGAGTAGCTTTTGCAACCGAGTCCGGTTTAGTAGCAGGAAAATTAGCTGCAAGGCAAATCAACGGTGAGCAAGTTGATTGGGAAAAGGAGTTCGCTTCCCATATCCGCGAGGGCGTAGATGTTTTTCGCACCTATGTGCAAGCCTGGTACGATGGCACATTGCAAGACATAGCGTTTTCGAATAACATCAATCCAACGTTTAAGCAACAAATTTCATCCGTCTTGGCAGGTCAGGTCTGGGATCGCTCCAATCCCTTTGTGAGAAGACACAAACGTGCGCTGAGCGCACTGAACAAAGTGCAAACGATAGAAGCTCGCCAATAAAGAACATCAACTCTCAGTATTGATGCAAATAGATCATACGTTTTTTATTAATTTTAAGAGTTGTTCATAGTCCGGCTTGAAGAGGTCACTAAAACCACCACCTCCCTATTACCTTGTTTGTCACCAACATTCTGAATTCTTCAATTTTGCACTCTGCCTCTATATGTAGGCATCCTTTCATTTCTTATCTATTCCTATCGTTTCTCAACTTCATTTGCTCATTTTGTTGGCTTGTTTTTTTGCCAATCGTGCTCCTCTTGTCTTTTACTCATACTACCCTGGCGCAGGATATTGTCATTTCAGGCAGGGTGTACAAAGGCGAAACGCAAAAACCAGTGCCCTTTGCCAATGTCTATACAGGTTTTAATCGCAATATTGGTACAACAACAGATGAGGATGGCAAATACCGTCTTACTGTTCCTCCCGGCACCGATTCCATTATTGTATCCTCGTTAGGATACGAGAAAATTGCCAAAGCTGTAGGAAATGACATTAAGCAAAGGATCGATTTTGCATTGGGAGAGGGATCACTCAATTTGGATGAGGTGGTTGTTAAGCCGGGTGTTGATCCTGCTAAAGAATTGTTCCGCAACACTGTAGATCAAAAAGGAGTGAATGACATTCAGCGCCATTCTTTTTATAAATGTGAGGCGTATAACAAGATTGAATTTGATCTCGGTCATCTTACGGAAAAGTTCATGAACAGATGGTATTTAAGACCATTTAGCTTTGTTTTTGATGACATCGATTCAACAGCAGAGGAGCCGTTTTTACCGGTTTTTTTAACTGAAACTTTGTCCGAGGTTTATTTTCAAAATCCACCTGGTAATAAGCGGGAACAAATCCAGGCGAGCAGGGTGTCGGGTTTTGAGAACGAAAGTTTAACCCAATTCCTCGGCACCCTCTATCAAGACATTAATGTTTACGATAACTGGATATCTTTAGCTGACGTTGATTTTGTGAGCCCTCTCCATGATAATGGCCGGTAAAAATGGTGATAAACACATCGCCAATGGTATTGACAAGCGGCATGTTGCGGAGTGAGTCAGCAGTCTCGTAGATCGCTTTTTGGTTCCGGTTGAGCGGTACATGGCGAACATCATGCCAATAGGATTCATCATTCACCATCAGGGAATCCTCATCGAGGGCTACATTATCAGAAGGCCCTTCAGCAGATTCATCCATTGCTTCCGGATCATTCAGCTTGTACTTGCGATAGGTTGTGGTTTTTTTCCCGATAGGGTTGGGAGAGTTTTTGGCAAGTGCCTTAAACCCGACAAGCGGTTCAGTAACCCGAACAAAATCAACGCGGAAGTATTCTTGATCCAATAGCCAAATGCTATCCTTCCTGAAGGAGTAATCCTGTTCAACCTCAAAACCCGTTACAAAGTTGATCTGCGAGAAATCAGCCAGCTCCATATCAACTTTTGTAACACCTCTTGTCTCTTCATCAATCCACACACGCCCCACAAAAGAATTCTCCCATTTTTTTTGGGGTT
>PXTV01000030.1:0-1084 GCA_003022985.1 Bacteroidetes bacterium SW_11_45_7
GAGCAACCCGACATTATCGGCCGTTTGCCGGCCAACGAGGTCATCAAGGTGATTAGCGGTATTGGCGACCCGTTGATTGGCAAATTGTACCTTTTTGATGCGTTGCGATTTACAAGCAGAACGCTTAAATTTAGCAAAGATCCGCGCAATCCCATAAGCGGGGATAATCCATCAATCACAGAGCTTATCGATTACGAACAGTTTTGCGGCATTCCCCAACACGAAGAAGCCCAAGACCAAAAAGATAATGGCGAAATGAAAGAAGTCACAGTTAACGAGCTTAAGCAAATGAGGGAAAACCGAGAGGATTTCGAGCTCATCGATGTCCGCGAACCTTTTGAGTACGACATTGTTAATCTTGAAGGCAAATTGATCCCTCAAAAGGAAGTGACAGATCATCTCAATCAAATTCCCAAGGATAAGAAGGTTGTTGTCCATTGTCGAAGTGGCGGCCGAAGTGGCGATATTGTGGACAAGCTGGAGAAAGACTACGGCTACGACAATCTATACAATCTGAAAGGTGGCGTCCTGGCTTGGGCCGATGAGATCGATCCCTCACTGCCAAAGTACTAAGCACAGGGCAAATCCTTCAGGGATCTCTACTCGTAGATCGGATTTCCACGCTGATGAACCCACTTGTCTTTTCCGATCGTCTTGAAGTTTGGCATTTGTGATTCGTCATTCGTTGATCACTTACTTTTGCACACTGCCTTTTTGTGGTGTGCATTTTTATGTTTATGGCATCATCATTAACCAACATAGCGTCTTTTCATCAGTGGTCTCCTGCTCAAGAGCAACCATTTATCATAGCAGGACCATGTAGTGCCGAGTCAGAGGAGCAAGTTCTGACAACAGCCCGGCAGATCCGCGATCTGAATGACGTTGATATGTTGCGGGCAGGTCTTTGGAAGCCACGTACGCGCCCCGGCAGTTTTGAAGGGTTAGGGGAAAAGGCGCTGCCCTGGCTGCAAAAAGTGCAGGATGAGATCGGTTTGCCTGTGGCCCTTGAAGTGGGTAATAGCGAACATGCGCAGAAGGCGCTTAAGCACGGCATTTGCCATTTCTGGGTTGGAGCGCGCACAAC
>PXTV01000030.1:1137-6514 GCA_003022985.1 Bacteroidetes bacterium SW_11_45_7
GTGAACCCTTTTCTGATCCAGGAAATTGCTGACACACTTAAGGACCAAGATGTGACGGTGTGGATCAAAAATCCCATCAATCCGGATCCGGATTTGTGGGCAGGCGCTTTGGAACGATTTGCCAATGCGGGCTTACAGAAGATCGGGGCTATCCATCGCGGATTCTCTTCCTACGAACAATCGCCTTACCGCAATCAACCGCGCTGGGAACTGCCTATCGAGCTGCGCAGGCGTTACCCGGAAGTGCCCATTTTGTGCGATCCCAGCCATATTGCCGGTGAGCGGAGCAATGTTGCAAGCATCAGCCAAACAGCTATGGACCTTAACTTTGATGGGCTAATGGTGGAAACACACGAAAACCCCGATGAAGCTTGGAGTGATGCCGAACAACAAATTAAGCCTTCTCAGCTCAACGCCATTATCCAAAGCTTGCATATCCGCAAACCAAAAAGCCAATTTCCTGAAACAGTCAGCCGCTTGGAGCAACTGCGCGGACGTATCGACCGCATCGACAGCTACATTGTTCAGTTATTGGCTGAGCGGATGAGTATTGCCGAGGAGATCGGTGACGACAAAACAGCCAACAATGTTGCTATCTACCAACCGGAACGCTGGGCGCAAGTGGTGGATAACATGCTAAGGGCTGCCGATCAAAACGGTCTCTCCCGTGAATTTATCTTCAAACTCTACGAAGCCATTCACAAAGAGTCAATTAACCGGCAGTTGAAGATTATGCATGGTGAGCATGAATTGAACCCTTCCCGTTCAAAGAACTAATTTCCTCTCATCATCAATAAAAACTTAACGCAGTGCCGGATATGCTTTAGAGGAATACCCATTACCTTTGCACTGAATTGCATTGGACCATGCCTCAATCATCCCAAAAAACCGCTTTACTCGTTGGCGCCACTGGTTTAGTGGGCAGCCACTGCCTCGATCTATTGCTGGCATCCTCCCATTACAATAAAGTGGTAACGCTAACAAGGCGCCCTTTATCAGATGGTCACACTAAGCATGAGAACAAGGTCATTGACTTCGATGCATTGAGCGATTATAAAGACGATATGAAGGCGGATGACGTGTTTTGCTGCCTTGGTACCACTCTCAAAAAAGCCGGGTCAAAAGCCGCATTTCGGCATGTTGATTACTACTATATTACTTGCATTTGCGAGTTGACCCGCTTAAACGGGGCGAGCCAATTTTTAGTGGTGACTGCTATTGGCGTTGACGCCCGCTCCCTCTTTTTCTACAACAGGGTGAAAAGCGAAGTTGAAGATGAGCTCATCAACCAGGACTGGCGGTCATTGCATATCGTGAGACCATCGGTATTGCTGGGTCAGCGGGAAGGTAAACGTGCACCGGAAACTATAGCAAAGGCAGGTATGAAGGGAAGTGCTGCTTTATTACAAGGGCCATTGCGCAAATACAGGGCTATAGAAGCGAAAACCGTAGCTGCTGGTATGGTCTTTACGGCACACCAAGAACGCAAAGGTGTCAATATCCTTGAATCGGATGAAATTGAAGCGCCGGGCAGGAGCTTTTTTGAAGCGCATAAACATGAGTTGCACTCATGAATAGACTTGCTCTCGATATTGGAAATTCACACATTAAAGCCGGTGTTTTTTTGGATGAGCGTCTGGTTGAGGTAAGAACATTTCAACACAATGCCTTCCCTACCAATCTGGACGGTCTTCTGAACGAATATGCCATCCGCTCATCTATTGTGGCATCGGTAGCCGAAGATGATCCAACTATTTACGATAAGCTTCGCCATAACGGGCCATGTTTCATCTTTGATCATCGTACAACAATCCCTCTTACCAATCGTTATCAGTCACCGGAGACCTTAGGGCTCGACCGGTTAGCTGCTGTAGTGGGCGGATATGGATTATATCCCAATCGTGATGTACTTGTTATCGATGCCGGCACTTGCATTACGTTTGATCTGGTCAATCAACAAGGTGAGTATTGGGGTGGGGCCATCTCGCCAGGATTGGAGATGCGGTTAAAGGCGATGCACTATTTTACTGGACGTTTACCGGCAGTTGAACTTCATTCTCCAACCGAATGGATCGGGCAAACTACTGAAAAGGCAATGTTGAGTGGGACTGTCAACGGGGCGTTAGCCGAGGTAGATGGTGTTATCCGCAATTATCAACACTTGTATCCCGATCTGGTGGTATTGCTAACGGGAGGGGATATGGCCATGTTTGAATCGAACCTGAAAAGTGACATCTTTGCAATTTCCCATTTAGTGCTCGTGGGGCTGAACCAAATCCTGGCGCATCATGATGCCGATTAAACGAACTTTTATCCTATCAACAGTGCTGCTTACGTTGGCACTTTTTGCCGCAGCCCAACACAGCACCCCATATTCCCGGTTTGGCCTGGGTACGGAATTATCCACTGATTTTGGTGTATCGAAGGGATTTGGCCAACTTGGAAGTGCTTTCAAGCACCCGTTTAACAGTAATTACACCAATCCTGCTTCTTATAGTAAGCTCAAGCTTACTACATTGGAAACAGGGGTGTATTTCAATCGCGCCAATTTTAGCTCCCCGGGCGGTTCCTCCTTTTCAAGTGGTGATGCTTCCATGGATTATCTTGCTTTGGGGTTTCCAATAACGGACTTTTGGGGAACGAGCATTGGCTTGATCCCCTTCAGTAAAGTGCGGTACGATTATCAACGCCAAATTAACCATCCGGAATTAGGCAAGTATAAATCCCTCAATACTGGAAGCGGTCAGCTATACCAATTTTACTGGGGCAATGGATTTAACTACAATAACATTTCCATTGGCTTTAATGTTGCTTTCCTTTTCGGTAATGTTAAGCACCGGGAAGTTCTACTTTTCCCGGATTCAACTAAGCGCTTAAATACCTGGCACTCCAATGATGTCAGTTATAAAGACATCATCTGGAATATCGGTGCTCAATACAATTTACCACTCAACAATGACAGAACCCTCACATTTGGTATTCAGGGTTCACCCTCTACAGACGTTTATTCGGACCGTACGGAGTCATGGCAAACGTTCAGCTTTAGCGAGTCCGATGTGTCCCTGGATGAATTCCGGAACCGCTTGCGGGATGATCAAATATCAATCGATGATACTGCTCAGCAGCAAAAGAGCTCAGGTCGTAACACTACCTTACCTTTGAAGATTGGAGCAGGTGCAATGCTTCAGAAGGAGAATAATTGGCGAGTTGGTGTTGATCTGGAATACACGGGATGGGATCAATTTAACAATTATTTCTTCGATGAACCCCTAACGAATAGTTGGCGAATTGGTGTTGGCGGTCAGATTACGCCTGATCCGGAAGCAGTCAATGCTTATTTGAAAAGGATGCAGTACCGGCTTGGTGGCTATTATAATACAGGCCGCCTCGAATTTGAAGGCCAGCGGGTTGCCCAATATGGCATGACTTTTGGCTTCAGTTTGCCCATCAACAATACGGTTTCTAAAGTCACAATTGCCGGTGATATTGGCACATATCGCGCACCGGGCAGTGATGAGCTTGTAGATGAGAATTACTACAAATTAAATCTAAGCTTTACGTTAAATGATAAATGGTTCACTCAACGAAAAATCAAGTAATATGAAAACGACAAAAAACATCCTAACAAAGGTAAGTTTCTTCCTTTTTGTAGCCCTCTCTTTAACCGGAGTTACTCTCCAAAGTACAGCCCAGCCCACTACTAAAGCTGATACGCTTCCAAAGAATGAATACGGTTGTGTCAAGTGGGGCCCCGATAGTAGCAAAACTGTTGAAAAGCTATCCCTTTATTACGAATATTATAAGCAGGATGATTACGATGAAGCCCTTCAACACGTAAGATACGTTTATGATAATGCCCCGGGGACCAAGGAATATCCTTATGTTCACGGACTAAAAATGTATAAAACCAAATTAAAACAAGCAAAGGACAAGGAGCTGAAAAAAAAGTTGACTGACACGTTGATGGCGCTTTACGATCAACGTTTGCGTTGCTTTGGCCCTGAGAATGATGATGTGTTAGGACGCAAGGCCATCTCAATGGTTCAATATCAAAAGGACAGTACGGAAAAAATCTATCAAACCTTCCGGAAGTCCAAGGAAATAGCTGGTGATAAGTGGGAATCCTACTTTCTCCATCCCTACATCTACGCTGTAATAAGGGCATTTAAAGATGACATTGTCGACAAAAAGAAATTCCTGGCTGAATACGATGACGTGGTGAATATTATTGACCACAATGTTGAAAATAACAAGGAGAAAAAGGCCAAATACGAAAAGGCTCGCGAGAAAATCGATAAGTTGATGACCAAGACCAATCTTCTCAACTGCGATAATCTCCGGAAAATACTGGGGGAACAGTACGAAAAAAATCCACAGGATACGGCATTGTGGAAGCGTATTTTTAGCCAGATGTCCCGCCAGAAATGCTTTGAAGATTCCCTGTTCCTTGTTGCCACTGAAAAGTACAATGAGGTGAAGCCCACGGCTTCAAAATCCTATTTCCTGGCACGTTCCTTTAAGAAGAAAGGCGTAATCAATACTGCTATGAAGTTCTATGAGAAAGCCATTGAGCTGGAAGAAGATGATGAAGAGAAGGCCGACTACCATTTTGAGATTGCCAAGATTCATAAAAAGCGGGATAATTATCCTGCGGCCAGGCAGACGGCATTGAAAGCTGCTGAATTAAAAGATAATTGGGGCGAACCCTATATGTTCATCGGTGACCTTTACGCATCGAGCGGCCCAAAATGCGGTGAAGGAACCGGCTTTAAGAGTCAGGTTGTTGCCTGGCCTGCTGTCGATATGTACGAAAAAGCAAAAAGGATCGATCCTTCTATAAAAGAAAGAGCAAATGCTAATATCGAAAACTATAAGAGTTATTTTCCCAAGAAGGAAGAATGCTTTTTCAGGGATTTGAAAAACGGAGATGATTACAAAGTTGAATGTTGGATCGAGCGATCAACAACTGTCCGTTGCAAGGAAAAAGAGCAATAATAGCAATCCTGCTTATCGTTTCAGCAAGTTATTCATAGCTCCGTAGGTTGCCGCGGAGCTATTTTTTTAAGCGGGCTGCATACTGCAATAATGAATAAGAAACAAGATCATTTCCTTATTTGATGGCAAGGGTACATTTTGGCATAGGGCTGTTTATAATTTTACTGGCAATGGCTGGTTGTGAAAATGAGCTGGAACAAGTGGAAGTTGTTGCCGACCAAAAAAAAGCAGCTGTTGAAACCGGTGAGGATATTGAAATGCGTTACAGCTCAAACGGCAATGTGCAAGTGAAGGTTATTGCCCCCTCGCTCGAGCGCCACAAAGAGAAAAAGCCCTACCTGGAATTCAATAATGGCTTGCGCGTCTATTTCTACGATGATCA
>PXTV01000030.1:6563-8134 GCA_003022985.1 Bacteroidetes bacterium SW_11_45_7
TGACTACGGCATTGCTTATGAGGACCGGGATGAAATGACAGTTCGCGATAATGTCGTAGTGATTAACACCAAGGGGGAAAAGCTCAATACGGAAGAGCTCATCTGGGAACGGGAGAAGGAAAAGATCTATTCGGATAAATTTGTGAAGGTCAAGCGGGAAGACGAGATCATCATGGGGAAGGGTCTCGTCTCGAACCAGAAATTTACAGAATATACGATTAAGGATATCCGGGGTACGATCAATGTGGAGTCGGAGGAGTTCGAGGAGTGAGGGAACTGATGCTTTCGCTCAAAAATAACACCTCTGCCCGTTCTTCTTGAGCCATCTTTCTTTTTCCCGGAAATCGGGCATGGCTTTATGCACTAATTGCCAAAAGCGGTACGAATGATTCGCCTCGATAAGATGGGCCAGTTCATGGATGCAAACGTAATCGACTACATCATCCGGGGCGAGCAAAACCCGGGTGGAGATGGTGATATTGCGGCTCGAAGAGCAGCTGCCCCAATTCGAGTGGTTGTAGCGCAGCCGAACCTGATGGATTTTCTCTTGGAAATGGCGCTGATTGAGATCATAGACCCTTTCTTTCATAGCTGGTAAATGATCTTGGGCAACGGCACGTCTTACCAGCTTTTGGCACATGTCCCTTTGACTACCTTCGGCTAAATGATGGGGGAGTTTAACGCAAAGCCAGTCCCTATCAACCCATGAACTACCTGTTTTCCTGCTTTCCCGTTCGATTTTAAGGCTGTAGCATTTGTTACCTACTTGCAGTTGATCACCATCCCGGTAACCGGTTTTGTATTGAGCCGGCTGTTGGGCGAGCTTTTTCAAGCCCCACTGTTTAAGACTTTCAATGCGCTTGGTTTGTTCCTGCTTTCCTAAAAAAGAGGGGATGCGAATATTCAGCCCGTCACGCACAATGGAAGCGCGGCAATTCTTCCGCTTTTCCAGGTAAATCGTGATTTTCCGGCTCGTGCCGTTGAGATTGACGTAGTCCTGTAAAACTCTTTTGGGAGATGGCCGCTTCATAAATTTAGAGAATCACTTTATCACCCTTGTTGTTAAAAAACTGGCCAAATTCTTTCTGAAGAGATGAAACGGCCCAAGAAATCACGCCTGCATCATCTAATAGACCGATAACAGGGATAAAGTCGGGAACGACATCAACCACGTACAATAGGTAAACAATGGCTGCGGTTGCAATGATCAGTTTTTGCCAGGACAGGTTTTTGTAGTCGCCCCGCAAGTGCGCTCTGACGATACGGACCAACATGGTGAGCTGGCGAAACATCTTGCCGAGACGGCCGTTTGACTCTTTGAAGTCTTCGTATTTATCAATGGCAAAACTGATAAGCTCCAGTCCCTTCTCGGGATTCTGCACCAATGACTCCGCAATTTCCCTGGACTTGTCAAAGTATTTGTTCGTCTTGTTGCTCATGTGTCGCTTCTCCTTCTAACAATGATTCAGGAATCAACTGATTATTTCTATTATTAGCGACAAGGGGCGGAAATCGTTCCATCAAAATGGATTTGGCCGCATCGCTGCAATATTATCAACTTCGATTTGCAA
>PXTV01000031.1 GCA_003022985.1 Bacteroidetes bacterium SW_11_45_7
CCTAGTGAGCATTGTCATTATAATCGGCTACATCATTGCCGTGGATATTCTTGAAATCACTTTCATCGCGAATTTTCAGTGGTATAAAGTCACCGTTTTCCTGAAATTTTTCGGTTTTATTGCGGTCTTTGGCTTTCTTGAACAATATGTGCCCAAGCTCCGGGAATGGCTGCGCTTTCCAACTTGGTTTGAATACAGTGGTATGATTGTGCTCTCTGCCGGCATTGCTGTTTTGATATTCAACGATCCTTCCGCAAGCCCTTTACCTGTTTCTTACCAGTTTGGCGACCACACCCAACGCGATCCCGAAATTGCCCTGGCCAAAGAGGTAATGGCGAAAACGCCACGAGCTGCTGTGCTGATTCAGCCCTTTAGCAACACCTCACTGAAGTATTACAGCAGGCGTTCGTCTTATGTAAGTTTTAAATCGCCCGTCAAGAGTCGCTCTTACATGGACGAATGGTACGAGCGCATACAAGAAGTCTACGGCTTGTCGCTGTCGATGAAACAAAAGGGCTTCAACTTGAAAAAAGAGGCCGATCGCTACTTTATGAATCACGATTCCTCAACCCTGGAGCCGCTTAAAGCCAAGGGAGTAACGCATATTTTTACGTGGCAGGAGCACAAGTTGGAGGGTTACCAGATTGTTGCTGAGAATGATGAATTTGCCGTCTACAAGCTGTGAAGGATATAATCTATGGTATGGATCATCCATAACGGGAATTTGCAGGACAGTGAACAACCGTTCCTGTACCACACGAATCGAGCGTTTTCGTATGGTGATGGCATCTTTGAGACCATGCGCGTGCTGAATGGATACCTTCACTTGTGGGAATCGCATCGCTTAAGGGTTATATCGTCTTTACGGATACTCGACATGGAATTGCCGGAACCATTGGCGCGCAATCGGTTACCAGAACAGGTTCATCAGCTTTTAGCAGCCAATGGGACCGGTGCCAATGCACGCGTCAGGTTGAGCATTTACCGCCAAGCAGGCGGCCTTTATTCGCCTACTGAATCCCGCACAAATTATACACTTGAGGTGATGCCGCTTGCTGAGGAGCAATTTGTGCTGAATCGAAAAGGTCTTGTGATCGGCACAATGGATGAGCCCCTTAAAGTTTCCAACAAGCTCGCCAGTATCAAAAGCACAAGCGCTTTACCTTATGTGTATGCTGGTATCCATAAACAAAAGGAAGGTGTGGATGATTTGCTGATTACCAACAGCGAGCATCACATCATTGAAGGATTGAGTTCCAATCTCTTCATAGTGACAGCCGGAGCTCTTTTTACACCCTCACTTAAGGAAGGATGCGTGGCCGGTGTGATGCGCGATCATATTATAGAATTGGCCAGGCAAAACGGCTATGAGGTGGTCGAAACTTCGCTGAATCGAGAAGCGCCTCTTTATGCTGAAGAGCTCTTCTTAACGAATGCTGTTAAGGGCATCCGGTGGGCGGGTTTGCACGGTTGGCATCAATACGATAATGCGGTGGCGCAGCAATTGATCGACAAATTGAACAGCCATGTACCCGAATATGCCACCCACCTTTCCTAACGGTGAATTGTAAAGGTGCCGGAAGCAATGCGTCCTTGATCACTCAGTACTGTGAAAAAATAGAGACCTTGTTTCAATCCGCTGGTGGTGAAAGAAATGCGGGAGGTGTTGCCTGTTTGCCGGAGCACCTCTTGTCCTGTAACATTCATGATCGTGAGAGTGAAAGATTGAGATGGATTTGTAGCAGGTAAATGCACTACCGCCTGTTCTTTGACGGGATTGGGAATGACTTTGGCTTGTTGAACAGAAGATGGGTGAGGTGACAGTGTTGTGGTCGTATCAGAAGTGTCATCAGGTGGCGATACCATGCACGTATCACCCTGGCTTTGACGGTAAAGGCAAGCCAGTGAGTCAATCGGCTCCTGGCCGTATGGCGTGGATGGCACTACCAGGTTCAAGCTTGGCGCACCACCGGTATCACTTGGATTGGCTACGCGCAGAAAAGCGGATTGCGAGGAGACGCCTTCATCAAGACAGCGGCTGTCAGCACCCGGTCGCTTAGCACCTTGAAGTGCAGCCATAAGCTTGTCGGCAAGCGAGCCATTGGCAGCCAGAAAACGGGCTTCCATTGAATCCGGTACGCCAGGTTCTTTTAGGATGTTGCCCTGGATCGCGTAGTTAGGTCCTACAATATGACCCTTATAATCGAGGGTGCTGTCACCCGTAAAGGCAGCAGCGCGTGGACTGCCGGCACTGTCAAAATCGGCAATACCGTATTGGCGAACGGTTGAATCACCCTGAAAGAAGTAATCGTTTGCCGTGACGTAGTCGATGATTTCCTGAGGCGAATCGCCCATGTCCATCCGGTCAGAAGCCGTTTGCTGATTCTGGGGGCGATAAGCTGCCTGTGTATGGATAACGCCCCGCCCGGGATGAACATCGCTAATGATAACAGCACTGCTGGTAGAGGCGCTGGTATCCTGAAGGCATGTTGCACCTGCACTCCCCACTTTGCCTGTGACACTATCAACAGCTACAATGGAAAAAGTATGCTGGGCCAATGCAAAAAAGGGTGCGAGGACAAGGGAGATGATTATAATGAGGATATTGGAAGTCATGGAAGTTTTCAGAATCAGTTAAAGATAAGAATCAATGTTGTTTTTTTTGCATCACTACTTGGTTTTATGGTTGTTCTTGAAAGTGATTCATAATAGAAACGAAGGTTGGGTGAGAACTTCCAACCCGGGGACATCAAGTAAAACCTGACCATGTATGGCGTTTGTCCCGCAAGAATGCTAATTTCACAAACAATTGCGCATTTTTATCACAAATGGATGATCAACGATGGCAGAACTGATCGAATGCCCGCGTGATGCAATGCAGGGTATTCAAGAATGGATCCCGGCAGAAAAGAAAGCAGCCTATCTGAACGAATTGTTGAAGGTTGGGTTTACAGTGCTGGATTGCGGGAGTTTTGTCTCACCCAAAGCCATACCGCAGATGCAGGACACTGGCGAGGTATTGCCAAAACTCGATTTATCGCAGACATCAACCGAGCTATCAGTGATCGTTGCCAATCGCAGGGGCGCCCGGGATGCGGCTCAGTACCCGCAGATCGATTACCTTGGCTTTCCGTTTTCCGTCTCGGCCACCTTTCAACAGCAAAATACCAATGCCAGCATTGAGGAAGCCCTGACACGGGTGGAGCAGATCAAAGAGATATGCACAGACCACAACAAAAAGCTGATCATCTACATCTCCATGGGCTTTGGCAACCCATTTGGTGATGAATGGAGCCCTGCTATCCTTGAACACTGGGTGGACAAACTCCTCGCCATCAATGTAGACCGCTTGTCGATGGCCGATACCATCGGTGCCGCCACACCCGAGACGATCTCTTACCTGTTTTCGCATCTAAGCGACCGCTATCCGCATCAGAATATTTCAGCCCATTTCCATTCCCATCCTTCTACTTGGCGCGAGAAGGTGGAAGCTGCTTACAACAGCGGGTGTCGTATATTTGAATCAGCTCTTAACGGTTATGGCGGCTGCCCTATGGCCGAGGATGAGCTCGTGGGCAACCTGGCCACGGAAAACGTTATCAGCTATCTGGAGGAGCAAAATGAGGATATGAACCTGAACAAAGAGGCCCTGCAACGTGCTATGGTAAAGGTGGGCGATACGTTCCCGTATTGATAATCAACCTCATTCCATCGAAATTAAGGAGCAACCAATCCAAAGGAGAGGGATTGAAAATTACTAAAATAATAGGAGGGAGGTTCTCTTTGGTAATCGATAAGAAAGACCTGAAAGGTTTGCGCTAAATGGGATTAGACGCAATCATCGTACTGGTTATAATTGGGGTGGCAACCATCCTTTTTGTCACCGAGGTGCTCTCCATCGACCTTGTTGCCATCCTGATCATGGTATCGCTGGTGTTAACCGGTGTTATTACTCCCGCTGAGGGTGTGGCAGGTTTCAGCAATCCCGCTACCTTAACGGTTGCCTTTATGTTTGTGCTGAGTGCTGCCATGCTTAAGACGGGCGCCTTACAGCTCGTGGCGACAAGACTGTCCGATATTTTCCGCTATAACTTTTATCTGGGCATGTTTGCCATGATGGTAGCAGTGGGGATTTCATCAGCATTTATCAACAACACCCCTGTGGTGGCTGTACTGATTCCGGTAGTTATCCAGGTTGCGCATGCATCGCATCGCAATCCCACAAAAATGCTGATTCCCTTGTCTTTTGCATCGATCTTTGGCGGTAGTTGCACACTGATCGGCACGTCAACCAATATTCTCGTCTCGGGGATTGCGGAGAAAAATGGTCTTGAACCTTTCTCTATGTTCCAGATGGCACCCCTCGGCCTGATCCTGTTTATTGCAGGGATTGCCTATATGATGGTTGCCGGTATCCGGCTCTTACCTGAAAACAAGGAGGAGCAGAACCTTGAAAAAAAGTTCGAGCTGCGCGATTACATGACGGAACTGCAATTGCTCGACAATGCCGATTCCGTGAACAAGCCCATTATGGACTCCCCGTTGACGAAAGAACTGGAGATGGAGATCATCGAAATCCAGCGCAACGGGAACAAGTTTTCCCTGCCACCGGGCGATATGATCCTTCAAGCGGGTGATATCCTCAAAGTTCAGTGCGATGTGGAAAAGATCAAGGCGTTGAAGGACAAGGTGCGGGTTAAGATCGAGCCAAGTATCAGGATAGGGGAGGATGTGGTCCAAACAAGCGGCATGACACTTGTGGAAATGGTTATTACAGCAAATTCATCGTTTGAGAACAAGACACTCCGTCAACTCGACTTCAGGCGCAAGTACAGGGCAGCGCCCTTAGCCATCCGCCACCGCCAGGAGGTTCTCCATGAGAATATTCAGGATGTTCCGCTAAAAGCCGGTGATGTGATTCTGGCCGAGGTCAAGCACCACTTCCTGGACGATCTCAAACAGCTGGAACAGAGCCAGGAGAGCCCTTTTATTATCCTGTCAGAAGAGGGGATCATCGATTTCAACAAAAAGCGCTTTGGGATTGTGCTGGCGGTCATTGCGGGCGTGGTGACGTTGGCAACCCTGAACATCGTACCGATCATGATGGGTACGATTGCAGGCGTGTCTTTGTTGGTGCTTCTCCGCTGCATGACCATGAAGGAGGTCTATGAAGCCATCAACTGGAAGATCGTCTTTTTGTTGGCGGGGGCGCTCAGCCTGGGCTCAGCAATGACAAGCAGCGGCCTTGCCGATAGTATGGCTTTTGGGCTCATCAACTACCCGGGTGATTGGGGCCCGGTAGCAGTGGTGTCAGGCTTATATATCCTTACTTCTCTGCTCACAAACGTCATG
>PXTV01000032.1:0-8202 GCA_003022985.1 Bacteroidetes bacterium SW_11_45_7
AAAGCAAGCCCCAATTTCCCGCGGGAGATTGGGGCTTTTTATTGGCGATCTATGAAACTTCTCGCTAACGAGAATGGGCATCACTATGCTTCCCATTGATTGGTTAGGCAGGCGACCAGCTATCCCCCCATCACCTCCAACACCTGCTCGGTGGCCTCCTGGCTCTTCACCTCATCGATGATCTTTTCGATTTTGCCCTCTTCATCGATGATAAACGTTTTTCGATCAACGGCCATCATCTCTTTGCCCATGATGTTTCTGAGGCCGTAAACACCGTAATCGTTCACGATCTTGGTTTCCGGGTCTGCCACTAAAGGAAACGGCAGGTCGTACTTTTCAGCGAACTGCTTGTGGGTGTCCTGGTCATCAAAATTGACGCCAAGCACCTGATAGCCTTCATCGAGCAGTTTCTGATAGTTGTCGCGGAAGTTGCACGCCTCCTTGGTACAGCCGGGCGTGTCGTCCTTCGGATAGAAATAAAGGATCACCTTCTGCCCTTTGTAATCATCCAGTTTGATGGTGTTGCCACTCTGGTCTTTGGCTTCAAATATGGGCGCCATCTGGCCTTCTTTTAAGTGCGTCATAGCCTTACTTGGTTAATTTGGTTTTAAAAATCGTTTCATTGCCTACCTGATCTTTGACAATCAGTTTGAATTTGTGTTCCCCTTCCGGAAAATGCTCATCCATCGTGTAGGTGAGCAGATCGTTTTTGGCATCGTACGCCATCAAAAGCCAATTCCCGTCAACTTCAGCCCTGTAGGAATCGATCCCCGCAAGATGGTCATCGATTTTAACCTTCAATTTCCGCTTGCTCGAGATCGTTTGATAAGGCCGGAAATTGACAGGCCGCACTTTTGGTGGGATCGTGTCAATTTTGACAGCATACTGGCCAAAAGCGCGCGTTTTTGTTTGCAAATAGTTGTTGTGCCATTCCCCACCTTTGCTCCGCCAAGAGGAACCCTCCTCAGGACGGTATACAATTACCGCTTTCGATCTACTAACATCCGGCAATTCGTTTGGTTGAATTTGCAGTGTCAAATGCTTATGCAAAGGTGTTGTCTTGTTGTGGATTTTATGAATGGGCGAATAAAGATAACTTGCAGATGCTCTGCGCTGATAATCCAAATTCACCGAATCGTAAACGGACCCTTTTGGGATTTGGATGTTGATCCCATCATACGCAAAGGTGGCGGAGCGACCGGGCACGATCATTTGATCGTACCACACCTTCTCATTTGAAAACAAGTCTTTGTTGCCATTGTATTGCACCTCAAAGGACAGCTCTGCCCGATTGCCGTGCTGATCCATAGCTGAAATGGTCACATCGTGGACCTCATTATCATCGAGATGAACAATGCCGCGGTTCTTGGGTGCTGAATAGGCAGGAAAACCATCGTTTGGCTCCAGGAAAAGCTGCTGGTATGTGAGGCCTCTTTTCCGTTTTGTTGCATAATCGATATGCGCATTGGCATAGCGGGTTTGATAAAAGGCAAAGCGATCACCCTTGAACCGGTATAACGTATCGCCATCGACAGTAAGTTGCAGGAAATAGGTGCCATTGTAGTGGCCGGAGCCGTAAGACTTGTCGAACGTGCGCACGCCAAAGCCGATACGTCTGCTATTCACCTCCACCGGGTTGCCCGCTATGAAATATTCGCCTGCTTTGCGCCTTTTTAATCCCAACTCATGGGGTTCACTACTAAACTTGCCTTTGCCCGGGTTATACACCATCGCATTCCAAATCACAGGACTTTGATCATCCCTGACATCAAAGCCAAAATACAGCGGGTTGATCGGCTCCTGGCTCTCTTTGTCGCGGATTTCAAAGTGGAGGTGCGGACCGCTGGAGCTACCGCTGTTGCCGCTCTTGGCAATGACTTCTCCTTGCCGCACAGGCAAACCTCCCTTCCCGGGCCTCAGATCGATGCTGAAAGTCTCCTGCTCATATTGCCGTTTCTCCACGTACTTTTCCAGGCGAGGGCTAAACTCTTGAATGTGCGCATACACGCTTGTATAGCCATTCGGGTGATCGATGTAAACAGCTTTCCCGAATCCGTAAGGCAGTTCTTTGATGCGCGAGACATAGCCATTTGCTACAGCATAAACATCGAGCCCTGTCCTTTCTTTGGTACGGAAATCTACGCCCGAGTGAAAATGATTGCCGCGGACTTCGCAAAATGTGCCCGAAAGGGTCAACGTAATATCCAGAGGGGAGCGGAAAGCGTCTTGCGGATACTGGCCCTTTTGAGCCAAAACCGATAGCGGAAGCAGCAGCAACAATGCAATACGAGTAGGCAGAAGAAGCTTTCCCATAGACGTATCAGAAATTCGGGCGAAGGGGATGTTTTTCATCTTCTTCGTAAAAGTTACGAATAATGGCCATTATATCATCCGGTGTATCCACAAGGTTCATGAGTGCAAGGTCCTCAGGATGAATATTCTCCGTTTCCAACAACGTTGATTTGATCCATTCGATCAAGCCGCCCCAGTAATCCTTCCCTACCAACACAATAGGCACCTGCTCAATTTTGAGCGTTTGGATCAATGTTAACGACTCGAACAGCTCGTCCATTGTACCAAAGCCGCCCGGAAAGAAGACAAAGCCCTGTGCGTATTTGACGAGCATTACTTTTCTTACGAAGAAATAGTTAAAGTTGATCAACTTGTCTTTATCGACATAATCATTCATTCCCTGTTCCATCGGTAGGTCAATGTTGATCCCAACAGACTTGCCGCCATTCTCAAAGGCACCTTTATTGGCAGCTTCCATAATGCCGGGGCCACCACCGGAAATGACGCCAAAGCCGTCTTCCACGCACTTGGCTCCCAGCTCTTCAGCCATCTGGTAATAAGGATTGCTCTCTTGCGTCCGGGCTGAACCGTAAACAGAAATACAGGGACCGATCTTGTTCAGCTTTTCAAAACCATCCACAAACTCGGCCATGATCTTGAAAATGTTCCAGGACGAATCGGCCTTGAGTTGCGTCCACGATTTTTCGGTATAAAACTTCTTTTTGCGAAATTTATTGTTGTCGGGGTTTTTATTCATTTCGTTTTGTTTGATATATTAAAATGCCACTCCCGATGCTTGACATCGGGAGTGGCAAAACTACTCACTTGGCATTACCAGGTAAACTTCTTGACTGAATAGTTACTTACAATTTGGTGTCTTGATGCCTTCGTGGCTAAATAGAACCTTACTTTCTTGCGATCATCAATCCTGCAAATGTCAACAAACCATTGAGAATAAGGATTTCAAAACCGAATTCATAAACCGTCAATGGTTTGCTGTAGATATTTATGATATACGACAAGACAGGTGACAAGATACAGACCATAGGAATCCAATTATCACGGACTTCGTACTTTGTAAACATCCCAAAGCTATAGAGCCCGAGCAAGGGACCATATGTGTACCCTGCGGCAGTGAAAACGCTACTGATGACCGCTTCATTGTTGATGGCGTTAAAAACCACGATTACACCGAATACAATAGCGGAAAACGAAAAGTGAACGGCATATCTGATAGGTTTTGTCCCCTTTTTGTAGTGCAAATGCTCTTGTTCAAACCCGAGAAAATCCACGCAAAAGGAAGTAGTAAGTGCCGTTAGAGCTGAATCGGCACTACTGTAAGCTGCAGCTACCAGCCCGAGCACAAACACAATGCCCGCCAGAGGGCTAAAGTGATCGATCGCAAGCGTGGGGAACAGCTCATCGGTTTGTTCGGGAATGGGGATGCCGTTTTGATTGGCAAAGATGTAAAGCAGTGCGCCTAAAGACAGGAAAAAGAAGTTCACAAACGCAAACATCCCCGCAAACCAGAACAAGTTCTTCTTCGCATCCTTCAATGTGCGTATACTCAAACTTTTCTGCATCATGTCCTGATCGAGGCCTGTCATAACAATGGCAATGAACATACCTGCAAAAAACTGCTTCACGAAAAACTGCTCCCCCTGCCAGTCCAAAAAGAAGATTTGGGAATAGCTGGATTGCTGTACCGCCCGGATCATGCCGCTAATGTTGAGGTCCATATCGCCTGCGATATAGCGTATGGACAACACAACCGTAAGAAGCATAAAGAAAGTTTGGAGGGCATCTGTCCAAACGATGGTTTTGATGCCTCCGCGAAAGGTGTAAATCCAGATCAATATTATGGTGATAAGGACAGTTGCCCGGAATGGCACATCCCAATGCTCAAAGATGGCCAAATGCATCACGCTTGCCACCAGAAACAACCGAAAAGCAGCGCCAATGGTCCGCGAAAGGATGAAGAAAAAGGCCCCTGTTTTGTAGGAATAAAAGCCAAAGCGTTCGCCTAAATAAGTGTAGATGGACGTGAGTTTATTGCGATAGTAAAGCGGGAGCAAAACTGTGGCAATGATGATGTAGCCCACGATATTGCCCAGCACCATTTGCAGGTAAGAGAAGCTGCTGTCACCCACCCATCCCGGCACGGAGATGAATGTAACGCCCGAAAGGGTCGTCCCCACCATCCCAAAAGCCACCAAATACCAGGGCGATCGTTTATTGCCGATGAAAAACTCACTGTTGTCACCCTTCCTGGCAGTAAGATGGGAGACGACAAGCAGCACGGCAAAATAACCGACTATAACGGCAATGACGAGGGTTGGTGACATACACGAACAGTGACATTACAAATGTCTGCAATTTCCTAACTGATCAAAGGGAGGGAAAGGTGGGGAAGGTTGATGTTGACTGGCATGTCAAGAAAATAGAATGCAAAACTTGATGAGGAAGAAATCAATACCGCAGAGACGTTAAGCCGCAGAGATATTTGACGTTTGTTATTCGAGCTGAAGTTTTGTCTGCCAAAATCATTGCCGTTTATTTCATGTAAAATAGTATGAAGTCGGTAAAAATGGCAAGAGCATTTATTCCTGAAAACCCATAAGATGCTTGATCTCTTTTATAAACGCTTCGGATTGATCATATAAGGTTGCCACAGTTTGTCGGTCAAAATCATAGAAATCATCGTAATCAGTACGCTGTCGCGCAGTAAAGAGTTTTGCGTATAATTTACCTGAATCGGAAGACAGCCTATTTGTTTTAACAAAATGCAGAAATAATTGAGTCTTTACACCTGCATGCGTATGAGCTTTGATGCCTTCGGATACCAACAAAGCATTGACAGCATAAAAGCAGGCATAATACAATCGGTTGACAGCGGAATTGGCAAAGTTATTTTGCAGCAGAAGGTGGGAGGCATTCAATGTTTCATCTGCCCTCTGAAGTCTATAGCGGATATAATCCTTTCTTGGAAACTCCGTCATAGCTGAACTCCTTCTTCAGAAATATTCTGATAAAGAGGGGTGATGGAGTGTTTCCCTTGTTTCCCTTTCCAATCAGAACGAGCGTAAACGAATGGTGAAATAGCAATTGCAAGCTCAAGTTCTAATTCGAACATATTCTCGATAAATCTTTGTTCGAGCTGGAAGGTAACCGGATCATTCACAAGGATGAGCACATCCCAGTCGGACTCGCTGCCTTCATCGCCCCGGGCCTGCGAGCCGAACAAAATGACCTCAGCATCGGGGTCTAGTTCTGCAACATTCGCTTTGATCCGTTTTTTGATATAGGGCTTGTCCATTGTTATTCTTTCTGGTGGATTTAACTTATCGATCTTAATCGCTCAGGGTAGTCACCTCAACGAGATGATGTTTTTGCCGTGCATCATCTACAATTGATTCCAATTTATCGGAAATCGAATCATCGATCCAATCTGCTCCACATTGTGAACAAACAAACGCAGGCACATCTCGTACAACCACAACACCAAACTGTAGATCAACTGTGAAAGTTGTGTGTCCCTTTTCAATGAATCCGCCACAAAACGGGCACTTATCTGGTTTTTCGGAATCTTTCATCTTCGTTTTCTCATCTTGTAATCGTTTTCAAAATGATCTGAATCCGGTTGATAAACTGTAATAATGAAGCAGTAATTCGTTAATTCATCGTATGCTATAACAACGTGAAGTGGTTGATTTTGGTGCCATCCCAATATCAGTAGACCGGGATAAGGCGTATCTCTGGGATAATCTTCAATGATTTCGCCATTGTATACAATTTCTTGAATTGATGTCCGCCTGATCCCTCTTTCAATTGCTTTTTCAAATGCATGCTTTTTCCATATAATGTGGCTCTTAGCCAAACTGTCCCTTATCTCGGCTAAGTCGATGGCCATGAGAGAACTCAAATCTCAAATCTCAAGTCTTATAACGCCTAAAATACCTGAATCCCGAAGAAGCTCTGCAGCACAGTGATAATCAATATGGTTCCCACAACCAGCGGACTGATAAAGGACAGCATCACGGTTACGAACTTTTCCTCGATACGCCCGCGGAAATGCGGGTGGCCGTGTTCGATCTCATCGGCAAAGCGCTTCATGCCCCACTTGTAAGCCACAAAGATGGAGATCATAAAGCCGCCAAAGGGGAGGCCAATGTCGGAAAAGATAGTGATGAGCACTGTCATAAAATTGTGCGTTTCACCTCCGTAAGTGGCAAAATTCGTGAACCAATCAACTGCCCCATGCGCGAGCATACTCGGTAAGCCAAGGAGGAATATGAGCGATGCAATGCCGATCACAGCGGGTTTTCGCTTCACGTTGAATTCATCTGTAACATAGGCCACAGGCACTTCGAGTAGCGAGATTGTTGACGTCAAGGCGGCAAAGCACAGCAGCAGGAAGAATGTGCCCCCAATCAAGGGCCCGATCATAGGCCCCATCTGCTCAAAAATCCCCGGCAAAGCCACAAATACCAGCCCCGGACCTTCTGTGGGTTCCTGTGCCTGGAAAAATACGAGGGGAAAAACCAGCAATCCGGAAAGGAAGGCGATCAGCGAATCTGTGGTTGTAACCAGAGCTGCTGAAGAGACGATGTTATCCTCTTTATTGAAATAGGAGCCGTAAGTAATAATGGCGCCCATACCCAGGGAAAGGGAGAAGAATGCCTGAGATAGAGCAGAAAAGAACGTGCCGGCCTCAACTTCAGAAAAATCCGGCACAAGATAAAAGCTCACGCCCTCCCTAGCATTGGGTAGCGTTAGGCCATATACAATCAGCCCCAGCACGATAACGAGTAGCACAGGCATCAGGATCTTGGTCCACCGCTCGATGCCTTTTTGCACCCCACCGGCTACAATCAAGCCCGTGGCCACCATAAAAGCGAGGGAGAAGATGAGATTATCGGTGACATTGGCGGTGTATTTGCCAAAGTAACTTGCAAAATCACCTTTGCTCAGGAGGTCACCAAAGCTGGTTTGCAAAAAGTAGCCAAAGGCCCAGCCAGCTACCACATTGTAAAAGGAGAGGATCATAATCCCCACGATAATACCGATGGTACCAATGACGCCCCAATTGCCACCACCGATCTTCTTATAGGAACCGTGCGGGTTCTGGCGCGCATGGCGTCCCACTGTAATTTCCGCCACTAAAATGGGCATACAAATGATAAACACACAAAAGAGATAGATCACCAAAAAAGCAGCCCCACCATTAAGGCCCGTCTCATAGGGGAACTTCCAGATGTTGCCCAAACCAACTGCTGAACCGGCTGCCGCTGCAATAAACCCGAGCCGGCTGGAAAAGGAACCGCGCTGTTGTTGTGCCATAGATCTTACCCGTTTTCTTATAGGGCGTGAATATATAAAGTTTTGAACAGGTAGGAAATAAAGGCCCTCTATCCAAGCACAACTGTACCGGGAGACAATCAAGGGAAAATGCTAAGGCACGAGATGAAAGAGCAGAGAAAGCCGTTAGCAGCTAATGAATCGCTGCCTTTTAATTGCTCCGTTTTAAATTTTTGAGAGCCTCCCATCGCGGGTCGATCTCCTCGCTATTCTCCTTTTGATCGTTGTTGAGATACTCGAGCACGTCTTGATTACAAGGAGGGTTGGTCAATTGAAAATCCTCGCAGTTTTTGCGCATGGGCATACTCAGATGGAAGAATTCGTAGATCAGCTGGCTCACATCGATCTCCGTTTCATGGGAAGCAAGGAAGATAATATCCGTTCCCTCCTCATTTTGCTCATCCTCCAGCCGCTCGTTCTCATATTTTACATAAACAGTATAATCAGTTTCAAAAGGCATGCTAATGGTCTCGAGGCACCTGTCACAAGATACCATGACAGACCCACCAATATCGAACTTCAGGATGAAGAAATCCTCTTTTTTCTCAAAGC
>PXTV01000032.1:8236-9799 GCA_003022985.1 Bacteroidetes bacterium SW_11_45_7
CTTTCATAAACAGGGCTCGCTTCAAAGAAGGAGAAAAATTCCTGCGTGATTTCGTAATCGAAGTAATGAACGCCTTTCTTTAAACCGATAAATGGAATCCGGAATTCTCTTAAATCTTTCACGGCTTACGTCCTCCTCGTTTGGTTTGTTGAGATGTACATGAAATGGGGAAGAACAGTCATTTGAATGCCACATTTTAAGGCACTTGTCAAAGAGTCGTTCTTTCAGTCTATCCCTAAAGTTAGGGGATTTTCCCAACCGATAAAACAGGTTGGAAGATCATCTTTTACCAACAACGTTTGAAAAGGCAAATTCGTTTGCTATGATTACCCTTAAATGAAGGGACAGGCAAGGATTTGCCACGATAGCGTTTTAATGATTGAAGTCCTTAGCCATAACTTTCCGCTCCAGCGGATTTTGATGGCTTTGGTCATAATGCTCTCGGCAGTTGACGATATCTACAGCTTTGAACAGGGCATTCATCATAGAAGTAGCATCAGCCACATCCTTGCCCACCAGGTTGTACGCTGTTCCATGATCGGGCGAAGTACGTACAATCGGGAGGCCGGCCGTAAAATTCACCCCTTCCCCAAAAGCGATGGTTTTGAATGGAATCAAGCCTTGATCGTGATACATGGCCAAAACTGCATCGAATTGTTGATGAGCCAACGAGCCGAAAAAGCCATCAGCAGAATAGGGGCCAAAAGCGTAGATACCCTTCTCCTTAGCTTGTTCCACTGCCGGTTGGATCAAGTCGTGTTCCTCAGAACCGAGCAGCCCGCTATCCCCTGCATGAGGATTCAGCCCCAACACAGCAATTTTTCCCTTCCCCAACTCAAAATCCCTTTCAAGACTATTGTGCAGCAGGGAAATCTTCTCATAAATCCTTTCTTGCGAGATGGCAGGAACAACCTCACCTACAGGAAGATGCTCTGTCACCAACCCAACTTTAATTGTATCACTCACCATGAGCATGAGGTGCGAGCTCGCCTGACAATAACCCGCAATATACGATGTATGGCCGGAGAATTCACCCTCAGCGGGCTTTATTGTGTTTTTGTTAAGCGGGGCTGTCACAAAGGCCTCTATCTTCTGATTCGTTACATCCTGCAGCGCATCATCAAGGGCCTGAAGGGCAAACTGGCCGGTTTCTTCAGAGGGCTGCCCCATTTTGATGTTGATCTTGTCCTTGGCGCATTCCTTCACGTTGACCGTCTTCTCCTTGCGCTCATCGATGGTATTGATGGTGTTAAAGGGTATGCGGTCGTAATCAAGTGTCTTGAGGTAATAGGATAACACCCTTGGCGAACCGTAGATAACTGGCGTACAGAGATCGAGAATCCGATCATCCAAAAGGGTCTTGATGATCACCTCAGGGCCAATCCCATTCACATCGCCTATCGTGATCCCGATAACGGGTTTATGTTTATTCTTTTGCTCTTCTGCCATGACTAACTAACTATGTTCAATCACTTTTTTCTCCCGGAACAACGGTACGTTTACCTACGAGGTGCTCATTTCCTTCAAATACTGGTACAATAACCGCACCCCGACACCTGAACC
>PXTV01000033.1:0-2243 GCA_003022985.1 Bacteroidetes bacterium SW_11_45_7
ACAGAGGAAGAGAAGCGAGAAGAACATTGAGCAGTTTTTCAGTATTGACGATGATGCCTGAGGAGCTATAAATGGAGCAAGTAAAAACTATAAGTGCCGAACTCACCTCGTTAATAGCGAGTAAAGTGAGCGATTATGTAGCTCTGGTCAAGCTTCGTCTTTCTCTCATGGTTGTGTTTTCGGCCGGTGCTACCTATCTGCTCGGGACAATGGGGGCTTTTCACTGGCCGGGTTTCTGGATGCTATCCCTTGGTGGATTTTTGGTAACAGGTGCATCCAACACCATCAACCAAATGATGGAAAAGGATTTTGATGCCATGATGAGCAGAACAGCAAACAGGCCCCTTGCAGCTGAACGTATGAGTGGTGTTGAAGCCGCTCTTGCAGCCGGTATTATGGGACTGAGCGGGCTTATTACACTGGCTGTTTATTTCAATCCCCTTACGGCTCTCATTTCAGCGATTTCATTACTGCTCTACTCGTTCTTATATACCCCTTTAAAGCGTGTATCACCGATTGCTGTTTTTATTGGAGCCATTCCTGGCGCATTACCGGTCATTATAGGATGGATTGCGGCAACGGGTGCTCCATCGCCATTTATGTGGATTTTGTTCAGCATTCAGTTCCTGTGGCAATTCCCTCATTTCTGGGCCATTGCCTGGGTTGCCCATGAGGATTATACGCGGGCAGGGTTTAAACTGCTGCCATCGACAGGAGGCAGGGATCTTGGTATGAGTGGTCTCTATAGCACTATAGGCTTGCTTGTTGCTGGTGTCTTGTTTTTACTTCCTGCTATTCAGCTGTTTTGGACGTGCAGTAAAAAAGCGGCATTAGCTCTCATGTTTGGCTCATTTGTCTATTTGCCCATCGCCCTGATGATTTTATTAGTGTATCAATTCTAAAGATGAATTCATTGGCAGCTCAGCAACAAGATATCAACAGGGAACGCGAGTTCATGCGCGTTCATCCCTACAGGTTTGCCTTGTGGTTGGGCCTGGCTTCTATTGTCATGATCTTTGCCGGTCTTACAAGCGCTTATGTTGTCCGCCAAGCGGGTGGAAACTGGGTTGATTTTGTTCTGCCCCGCGCATTTGCGGTTAGTTTGGCATTGGTGGTTTTGAGCAGCGTGTTTATGCAGTGGGCTTACATGGCCTTTAGCCGGGAAAACTTGCGCCAATACAAAATTGCACTGACATTAACGTTATTACTCGGTATAGGTTTTTTGATAACCCAGTTCGTGGGATGGCAACAAATGCAGGATATAGGCATTTACCTGACCGGGAATCCATCAGGCGCTTTTGTTTATGTGATTTCTTATGTACACGCTGCCCACGTAATTGGTGGCCTTCTTTTTCTTGTCATTTTCCTTATTAAAGCGATATTACTGACACGTAATCCGGCCAAAGTCTTAATTTTGAAGGCAGATGAATCGAGGAAAGTCAAAGTGGAGTTAATGGCCACATATTGGCACTTTGTAGGCGTTTTATGGATGTATCTTTATTTCTTTTTCCTCCTTCGTTAATTCAGAAACGGTATTCCAGAGATGGCGACAGAAACAACTGCAACTGTACAAGAAGAGGAGCAATCCCGGCATTGGGAAGGTGGGGCATCACCATTTAAAGTGAGCTATGGCAAGCTCATGATGTGGTATTTCCTTGTTTCGGATGCCTTTACTTTCTCAGCCCTTTTGATTTCCTATGGCGCTATCCGCTTTAGCCATGCGGAATGGCCCAATCCTGAGCAAGTTTTTGACGCTTTTCCGTTTATGGGGCATGCACATGTGCCACTGGGCTTTGTGAGTTTGATGACATTCATCCTGATTATGAGCAGTGTTTTTGTGGTGCGCGCTGTGCAAGAAGGCCATATGATGAACAAGCAAGGCGTGATCAAGTGGATGATATGGGGGATTATAGGGGGTGCAGCATTTCTCGGCTGCCAGGCATGGGAGTGGACGCACCTTATCCACAACGGAACCACTTTAGCAAGCAATCCCTATGGCCCGGCCGCTTTTGGTCAGTTGTTTTTCCTGATTACCGGCTTCCATGGCACGCACGTGTTAAGTGGTGTTATTATCAATATTGTTATCCTTATTAACACAATAGCGGGTACTTATGAAAGGATCGGCCATTATGAGATGGTTGAAAAAGTAGGCTTGTACTGGCACTTTGTGGATCTGGTATGGGTGTTTGTTTTCCTGGCATTTTATCTTCTGTAAATTGTTGAGTGTAAAAAGACAGCATTAT
>PXTV01000033.1:2370-10368 GCA_003022985.1 Bacteroidetes bacterium SW_11_45_7
AGTCTATCCCGAAAGCGCTCCACAGATATTGCTAAACATCTTTTTTATTGTGGCCACTCTGCTAAAAGGCTTTTTTATTGTTGCCGAATTCATGCACTTGAGGTTTGAATTCCGTGCCTTAACAATAACCATTTTAGCCCCAACAGCCTTTTTAATATGGTTTATCATCGCCTTTTTATGGGAGGGAGCCTCATGGTTGAACTTGCGAGAAGTGTGGTCGTATTTTTAAACATAAGACCTTTCAGGAACGTTTTAATTAAATGAAAGCTTAATAATTGGTGTCAATTCTTGAGCTGTTGCTTTTTAATCGTACCACTTGATTTGATACAGTGGGGGCTTCTATTCTATGGCTTTTTACCCCGGGCAAAAAAATATTTTAGCAGCAATAATCGCTGTTCTCATCCCCGTCCTTTTTTTTCTCTACTTCTACAACTTCAAATCGCCAGACGGAATAAAGGAAATCCCCAAGTATAAACCCACGGGTATCGATTCGTCAAAACGCGGGGATGGCCATCCTGCCAATGATACCATTTATCATAAGGTTCCTCCCTTTGCATTTGTAGCTCATACAGGCGATACAGTCACCCATCGCGATTTCCGTGGCCATATAACGGTTGCCAATTTTTTCTTTATTTCCTGCCCCACCATTTGCCCTCAGATGATGGAAAGCCTTGAAAGCGTCCAAAATGCTTTTTACAAGGATGATGTAGTGAAAATCATCTCCCATACTGTCGATCCTGAACACGATACTGTGGAGGCGCTCCGCAAATATGCCCTGAAGCATGATGCAAAAGAGGGAAAGTGGTACATGGTTACAGGAACCAGGGACTCCATTTACGACATTGCACGGTGGGGCTATTTTGTCACTGCCGAACAGGGCAGCGGACCACCAACAGGATTTGTCCACAGTCCCAACTTGGTGTTGGTAGACAAGAAAGGCGTCATACGCGGCTATTACGATGGTACCAAAGAGGAAGAAGTGAATGAGTTAGTAAGAAATATCGGCTATCTCAAGATGCGTTATGAACAACAACGTCTGGAGAAAGAAAGGCAAAAGCGACAATGAAAAAAGAGAACCTCATCCCGTTAATCGTTATTGTGTCGGCACTTGTGCCTGCTCTTGTTGCTGTTTTGTATTTTGTGTCCGTACCTAAAATCAACCTCGGCTTCGATCTCATTTGGTTTCCCCGCTTTAATGCCATTATGAACACGCTTACGACTCTAATGTTGGTTCTTGGTCTCATTTTTATAAAGCGCAAGCAAATCGTTGCCCATAAATACTGCATGACAACGGCCATTATACTTTCTGTGCTATTTCTTTTATCCTATGTAACCTATCACTCAATGGCTGAATCCACTTCCTTTGGCGGGGAAGGCGTGCTACGTTACATCTATTATTTTGTACTGATCACCCATATTGTGCTTGCTGCTGTTATTGTCCCTTTGGTGTTGGTTACGTTTGTACGGGCGTTGATGGAAGATTTTGCCAGGCACCGCAAAATTGCTCGCTGGACGTTGCCATTATGGCTCTATGTTACTGTTACCGGTGTTTTGGTTTTTTTGATGATCAGTCCGTATTATTGATAAAAGGAAGTAATTGGTCCTGATGTCCGATCAAGAGATAACGAGGCTCGCAGCGGAATATATGCAGATCTGGTCTGCCGGGCAGGAAGATTTGCTCAATCAATACGCATCATCCAATATAGAGGTTGAATACACTCATTTCGACAAGGTCTATCGGGGCATTGAGGACTATAAGCAAATGCTGGTAATGACCCACAACTATTTCCCCGATATGGTCATTTCGGTCAATGACGTGATACCCGCTGCCAATCGGGCAACTGTTGACTGGATGTATTCAGGCACCCATCAAAGCGGTTATCTTTTCGGTGTTGAGGCGTCAGGACAAACCGTACGGGTTCACGGATTAACTGTTCTCAATTTTCAAGATGGCAAAGTGATAAAAGAAAAAGGCCTCGTTGATAATTTGGCTTTGATGATGCAGTTGGGTGTTTTTTCATAAAATACCTTCACAAAAAAGAACTTTGTTTTGTTCATTTTTTTAAAACCTGAACAATAGGGGGGAAGGCAATGTTCTAAATAATGAGAATGCCAAGATCATGAAAAAAGCACTCTTCATCCTACCCATTCTCTTATTGTTGGCGGCAATAGTGTATGAACCTGCCTATAGCCAGTGCGCTATGTGTAAAGGTGCTGCTGAAACCTCTGTGCAAGAAGGCAGTCAGGATGCGAGTGGATTGAACTTTGGCGTGTTATATCTCTTTATGACACCTTACTTACTGGTGCTTACCATTGGAGGGTTATGGTACTGGAACTACCGCAGGAATAAAAAGTTTGCCGAGCGGAGAAGCTATATGATGGATGAGGTAAATGATATTACTTAGTGCGAATTCTCCCTTACTTCTATTACCGCCTCATGTCGTTCAGCTTTTCTTTTGCCCATTTTGATTTCCCCTTCGATTGCGAATCTTGTACATTTGCTACATGAGTATGCTACTAGGTAAACGAAAAGCGCGCTTCATACCTTTATGTTTTATTGTTGGAACTCTTTTGTTAGTAGCTGGCTGTAAAAAAGATTTCCAACCTGAGGCATGTTTCACAACATCGAACAACCAATACACCATCTACGATAACATCGAATTCGATAATTGCACAAGCGAAGGCAGTACGTATAAGTGGGATTTCGGGGATGGTTCCACTTCAACCCAGATCAACCCTGTGCACAAATACGATCAGCCCGGTGAGTACCGTGTGTCGATGAAAGCCTCATCAAAGAATGATGAATTCCAGGACTTTTCCTATAAAGTATTGGAAATCCTGGAGCCGGTGGTTGGATTATGGCGTGTGGATTATGTGGAACACACGTGCGATTACCGTTTTAACATAGGCAATACCGATGATCAAGGGGAATGGTCTTACAATCAAACCTCTTTGGATTTGGCCGATACGACCTACCAGGTTGAAACATTAAACGAAGAGGAAATGGTGTTAATGCGCGAGTTGCCGTCTGATGATCAATGCCCTGTTGGTAGTGAGAAGCAGTATTTCTTAACGCGTCAGACGAATTAGAGTGGGTAAGAAATGACGAAACGGTTAATTTTCCTCCCGTTCGCGCCACAGGCCATCTTCCTTAATGAGTTCGATCAGCTCATCGACAGCTACACTTGCATCCACACCCTGTTTAACGATTTCTTTCCCGCGGTATAATGTCACTTTGCCTTTACCACTTCCTACATAGCCGTAATCCGCATCAGCCATTTCGCCCGGCCCATTCACAATACAACCCATAATGGCAATCTTAACACCTTTGAGGTGGTCGGTCCGCTCGCGTACTTTGGCAGTAGTTTCCTGAAGATCGAACTGCGTGCGCCCACAAGAGGGACACGAGATGAAATCCGTGCGGAAGATCCTCATCCGGCTCGATTGCAGAATACCGAAAGCCACAGCGTTGAGCCATTCAGTGTTGCGCTCGGGTGCTTGAAGCATTACGCCATCACCAAACCCATCGATCAAGAGGCCGCCAATGTCAGTAGCACCGTAAAGAAGCAGCTGATCTTCATCAAGCCCGTTGTAGTTGCGCTTCACAATAACGGGATGGTGAATGTCGTGCAGCTCGAGCTCGAAGAACAAGCGCCTGAGTTCGGCCATAGCGTTTGCGTTGTCTGTTTTGGCTACCAATGCTATGGTTGTATTGTCCTGAATAGAGGCGAGGAATGAGGGTGTTAGGTCATCAAGTGTTACTTCCACAAAATTCAAGGTAGGCGAAAGGTGCTCAGCCTCAATAAATCGCTCAGCATCGATCAGCGGATAATGATTTCTCTCCTGTGAGCTACTCAGCCAGGCATCGTAGTCTTGCACAATGTTGAGCTCTTCAGGTAGTGGAAATTCTACATGCTGATGGCCCACATACACATAATCGCCAGCTGTTTCCTGAACTTTCCACTTACCGGCAGGACGGTTGAACAAGTACCCACCAGCTGCAAGGTCTTCTTCGAATTTGAGCGTTTTTTGGCTGAGGTCAGTGACAACCACAGGCACATTGTTGCTCCCCATGTTCGCCACCTCTGTAGAACTCCGCTTTTGCGTGTTGAAAGGATCAAAAGGCGGCTCGTCTATGGGGGGAATTGGCTCATGAGAGGGACGCTGATCGTAACGGTTGACGAGGGTTTGACAAACCGGCACCTCTTTTTCCGGTTCTTCCGTAAGCGATACGCGGACAGTATCGCCAATGCCATCTTCCAGTAGCGTGCCCATACCCATTGCCGATTTCAGACGGCCGTCTTCCCCTTCACCGGCTTCTGTTACGCCAAGGTGAATGGGATAATTCATGTTCTCCTGCATCATCTGATGCACCAAGAGCCGGTAGGCCTGAACCATGACTTGCGGATTGCTGGCCTTCATGGACAGAACAATATCGTGGAAATCCTCTTCCTCGCAAATCCGCACAAATTCCAGTGCCGATTCCACCATGCCCATCGGGGTATCGCCAAACCTGTTCATGATGCGGTCGGATAAAGAGCCGTGGTTGGTACCAATGCGCATAGCTGTTCCCTGTTCTTTACAGAGCCGGGCGAGTGGCGCAAACTTTTCACGGATGCGCTCCAATTCCGCATTGTATTCATCATCGCTCAACTCAAAGACCTGAAAACGTTTTTTATCGGCATAATTGCCGGGGTTAACGCGCACCTTTTCCACAATTTGTGCGGCTATTTCAGCAGCATTGGGTGTAAAATGGATATCGGCAATAAGAGGCGTTTGATAGCCGCGCCTGCGGATTTCGTCCTTGATATTTTGCAGGTTCTCAGCGTCCTTCTTGCTCGGGGCGGTCAGGCGCACGTAGTCAGTACCCGCTTCTATAATGCGGATTGCTTCTTCAACGGATGCCTCTGTGTCACGCGTATTGGCAGTTGTCATCGACTGCACACGGATGGGATTATCACCTCCCATCGGCACACCGCCAATATCCACTTCACGTGTTCGGAACCGCGCATATTGCGTAAAGCTATTGCGGTATTGTTTGGTTGCTGTGATTTGATTCATGAGCAAGAAGCTGTAAGCAAATAGTTTTTCGATTATGGAAAAAACCTATTGAACGAATAGACACCTACAAAATTACGACAATTAAGGTGCATGCTAAGTTCAATAATGAGCGCTTACATTCCTGTCCATGAGTTGATCCGAGAAGAGATCAGTTCTGTTTGCTTTCTTGTTTTTGAGAGGTAGCTTTTGCTTCTTGTTCGGACTTTTCAAACTGATCGATAATGTCCTCAGGTGACTTGCCCAAGTTTTTAAGGGAAAAGCGGGCATCGTTCGCTAAATCATGCTCTGGGTATTTGTCGATAAATGCCTGGTATTTGGTTTTTGCTTTATCCATATTGCCGATCTCGTTCTCGTAAACAAAACCCTGCAGGAATAAACAATGGGGAGCTTTACGAAAGTCGGGGTGATCGTCCCTGATTTTCTGGTAGATATCCAGCGCTTTTTTGGGCTCTTCCTTTAATCGGTAGAGATCAGCGGCTTTGAAGAGGTATTCAGGTGCTAAACTGTCGTTTTGGTAATTCTCCGCGAAGGATTGATAGGCATCGATAGCCTTATCGACCTTTTTTTCCTTAAAGTCCATTTGATCATTTTTCCCGTAGAGCTCTTTTTCTGCTTGCTGAATGGTCTGACGGGCTTCTTCCTTGGAATTGCAGCCAGCTAAAACAATTGTGAAGAGCATAGCCAGAGACAAAAATCTTATTTTCATCGTTGTAATTTTTAGAGGGTTCGTTATGGTTTGTAAAAATCGTGCAATTGCTATTGTCTTAAGCGGGATAAAGTTAATACTTCTTACAGGCATTTCTCATAGCTGTGCCTTTAAAATCCAAAAGCATTTTCTTGCTCAAGATGATGTCATACATGAAAACAGGGAAGGCCAAACAACTGAAAAGCGATCTCCCTGCTCGCTTAACAGCTCTTACCGACCGGCCACCAACCGCCCTGCGGATATTCCCAAACGTTATGTGAGGCTGAATTTTCACATTATTCAGGATACCGGCCGCAATCATACATTTAATCGAAAGCTGGGCAGGTCTTACGTGAAGTTGTTGGTGAAAAACGCCAATGAAACGTTGACCAACAATCAAAAAATGGTCCTGCCAAAAGGCAATACTACACCAGTGCTGCCGCTTCGGTTTGAGTACAAACTTGCCGGACGACCGGGTAATCCTGAAGATGATGGGATTTATTTTCATGAACACGAAACGTTATGGCGATTCGTCAAACAGGGGAAGCAGCGAAATACCTACAGCCGGAAGGCATATAAAAAGTTTGGCGTCCAAAAAGGCGGGGTGATCAACATCTTCTTACTTGAACACCATCCCGATAGTGTGCAATCATCAACTTATAAGGCATCAGGCGATGGGGTGGGCTTTTCCAATTTTGTGAAAATAGTGGGTTGTTTTCAACATTTGCACAGAAACCGCATTACGGAAGACGGTACGCTTGAGCCGGGGACACCTGTGCAAAGTAATCTTCTGAATCACGAATTAGGGCATTCGCTGGGGCTCTCGCATACCTGGAATATGGGCGATGGCTGTGATGATACACCGCGCAATCAAGGGTGTTGGATGCCCAATCTCGACCCTCCCTGTGATAAAGAGTATACCACCAACAACGTCATGGATTACAATCACAGGCAGGATGCTTACACACCCTGCCAGATTGGAAAAATCCAAAAGAATTTCGCCCGGATCGGTTCACCTCAGCGCAAAAAATTGGAAAAGAATTGGTGCTCCTATAAATCCGATTCCACAGTCTTTATAGGAGCGTTTGAGGATGTCGTCTGGCAAGGTCACAGGGACTTGGAAGGCGACATTATTATCAACAATCAAGGCAGTTTAACGATCCACTGTCGCGTTCATTTACCAAAGGGTGCCAAAATCATTGTGAAGCCGAAAGCGAAACTGGTTTTGGATGGCGCTACAATTACCAACCTGTGCGGTGACAAGTGGCAAGGGATTCAAGTGTGGGAAAATCAGCGAAATGAGCCCATTATTACATTCCAAAACGATGCTTCTCTTGAGCATCTTGCTCATCCTTTTCAGCCCGGCAAAGACCAAAATGTCTCGAAATAAAAAAAGCCGGAAGGATCACCCTCCGGCCAATGGTTGCTAAGTGTTTTTGCTTGTAAGGTGAACTTTACTTCACGTCAACCAATTCCACATCAAACATCAGAATAGCGCCTGGCGGAATCATATCACCTGCTCCTTTTGAGCCATAGGCAAGGGGAGAGGGAATGTAAAGTGTTCCTTTACCTCCTTCCTTAAAGTGAGTGAGGCCTTTTTCCCAACCTTGGATGACCATGCCTTTACCGAGCTCGAATTCAATTGGCTCACCCCTGTCGCGCGAGGAATCGAACTTTTTTCCATTTTTCATCAGCTTACCTGTGTAGTGCACTTTCACGGTCTTGCCATTAGCAGCGGCCGTGCCCGATCCTTCTTCTTCCTTCACATAGAACACACCGGAAGGAGCTTGAGTGGCATCGATGTTATTTTGGGACAAGTACTCCTCAATCTTTTTGATGTCTTTCTTCATTTTTGGTGACATCTCTTTTGAAGTACTTTGTTCCTTTGCTTCTTCTTCAGAAGACGACTTTTCTTTGTCACCGCCCGAACTGCAGGCAGCTGTTAAGGATAGGAACACGATAAAAATGAAAACGAGATTTCTCATGGTTAAGGGTTTTAGTTATGAATCAATTCCGGATAATTAGCGAGATGGTTAACGAATTTTTCTACGGTTTTGTCTAAAGAAGCTCGTGAAATACCACCGGCTGCATTTCTATGACCTCCTCCTTCAAAGTGGTTGCGAGCAAATTTATTAACATCAAAATCACCTTTTGAGCGAAACGACATCTTGACCAATTCTTCGCGCTCGGTGATCAATGCACTAAACACGACATCATTGAGCTTTAGTGGGTAATTGACCAGTCCCTCCGTA
>PXTV01000034.1 GCA_003022985.1 Bacteroidetes bacterium SW_11_45_7
ATGGGGGCCAATGCGGCCTGGATGACAAAGAAAGTCATCGACAACAGTTACGAGGTGCTTGCTATTGAATTTTTGGCCATCTTGCAAGCGGTAGATGCTCTGGACAATCGTGCTCAGTTATCAACCCTGTCCCATCAGCATTATGAGGCCTTAAGGTCAATTGTACCTGTCTTTCAAGAAGATTTTGTTAAGCACAACGATATCCGTAATATCAAGGAATATTTGGTGAACCATAGAGTAGGATTCGATGAAAATGGTTCATAGTGAATAGACCTTGACGAACAGCTACTCATCGCATGATAAAGAGAAGCATATCCATTCATCTTGAAATTCCTGATTCGTTAGGGTAATTCCGTGCCGCAGGAGCGGCAATAAGTTGCCTTGCTTTCATGGCCTTTTTTGCCACAGTTGGGGCAGATACGTTGTTGCTGCTGGCTCATTGTTGCTTTTGTGATTTCTGACGATACGATGCCGGTTGGCACTGCGAGGATGGCATATCCCGGGATCATTAGTACTGAGGCTAATGCTTTTCCAATGATTGTTTTAGCTTCCAATTCGGCCTCACCAACCGGTGTAATGGTATTAATAGCCCGGTAAGCACTTCCGGGAATTTTGGTAAAACCATTCTCCGGCCCTTCTATCAGATACATACAAGCACCTATAATAATGATGAGCGTAAAAATGGCCCCGAGGAAAACTGTGATTTTCGCCCGGCTCGCTATCAACGCCTGTTGAATATTGTCGGCAGCTCTGACATACCGCGTGAGTTTGAATATTCTGAAAAGACGGAGGAGGCGCAGCGCTCGCACCACCATCAGGTAGTGGGGGTGGAGAAAGAGTAATTCAAGGTAGGTTGGTAAAATGGCTAACAGATCGATTATACCGTAAAAGCTTTTTGCATAATGTGTTGGTTGGCGTGCCACTGATAATCTTGTTATATATTCTATTGTAAATAGAATTGTGATAAGCCACTCCGCTATATAAAGTTCCCTGCCAATGCTTTCTTTAACAGGTTCAATGGTTTCAATGATAACAAGTACAACACTGGTTAAAATGATGATTAGCAGGGCAATGTCAAAGGCCTTGGATGCAGTTGTATTCGTTTCGAAAATTAAATTGGCGATACGTTGCTTAAGTGATTTCCTTCCTGAATTACTCATCAATGAACATCTTCTATCATTGAACAAATTAAAGGCATTAATCCTTAAAAATTGCTTCTGGGGGGATCAAATCGGATATGAGTATGATTGTATTAGAATCAGCATATGAAGTAATATTTGTGAATCCAAATACTTGTAGGGTCCTTCTTTATAGTAAAAAAATGGTAACATTGTGATAGTGTTTCACATTTATTTATTCAACATCAAGTATTATGGACCAAAAAAATAACTTGACTGGTTACTTTTCTCTTTTGAAAGCTGCTTTGTTCTTTCTTGTTATTGTTCCCCTTTCTTCCCTTGCTCAGCTCCGGGTAACTGATACTTTAAGCAATCAGCAACTTGCTCAAAAATTAGTAGGAAGTGGGGTTACTATTTCCAATGTTACCGTGAATTGCCCTACCGGTCCTGATGGTGCTTCCCATGGTTTCTTCGAAGCATCCAATGCCAATTTGAACCTTTCCGATGGGTTACTGATGACTTCAGGGGCCATTTCGAATGCAGTTGGACCTAATGACGCCACATTGGGAAGTACTGATAATGGCGCCCCGGGTGATCCTCAGTTGGATGCTATTGTTACACCTCAAACAACCAATGATGCATGCGTCTTTGAATTCGATATCGAGCCGTTGGGTGACACGTTACAATTTAACTATTCCTTGGGTTCAGAGGAGTATCCCGAGTTTGTTTGCTCCGACTTTAACGATGTCTTCGGCTTTTTTATCTCAGGTCCTAATCCAAACGGGGGCACTTACAATCAAAAAAATATTGCAACAATCCCGAACACCTCTATCCCCGTTGCTATCAACTCGGTTAATAATGGTAGCCCGGGAGGGAGTAATCCGCCCTCAAGCTGCATATCACTGAATTATTCGCAATATTATGTTGACAATGGAACTGGCAATACAGCGCCTCAAAACACCGATTCTACTGCTGTAAGGTATGATGGCTTTACAGATGGATTGTTTGTCAAGGAAAATGTAGTGCCTTGCAAAACCTATCACCTCAAACTTGCTGTAGCAGATGTTAGCGACAATATTTATGATACTGGCGTTTTTCTTGAAGCCGAAAGTATTGTAAGTACTGATGTTAATTTATCCAGCGGAACAGTGAGTGGCAATCTTCTCAATAATGCAATTGAGGGATGTCTTGATGGCTTTTTCAGATTTACTCTCGACAATCCATTACCCGATACCAATGTAGTGAGTTTTAATATCGGGGGTACCGCAACTGAGGGGACGGATTATGCTTCCATCCCTGATAGCATTGTCTTTCCGCCAGGTGACACAGTTCAGGAAATTACAATAGATGCATTCAGTGATGGTATAACAGAACCCATTGAAGACGTGGCCCTTTTCCTTATCAATGAATGTAATAATCAACCCTATGATACAGCTAATGTATTTATTCAGGATTCTGTAGGGCTATCTACCGGCTTGCCCGATACGGTTACCATTTGTCGTGGCGGTGCTGTTCAGTTCGATGCCAGCGGGGGCGTATTTTACAATTGGTCACCTTCGCAAGGGTTGAGCTCAACTACAGGAAGCACTCCTGTAGCATCACCCGATTCCTCCATGACCTATGTGGTTTCAACAGAAGTGGGCTTTTGTTTTGTCCGGGACTCTACTTTTGTTAAAGTTGTAGAGGCTGATTTTTCCCTTGACCTGCAGCCAGATACAGTAACGGCTTGTTTCAATGAACCCGTACAGCTTTCACCAATTCTCCAGCCTTCTTATGATTACGATTTTCAATGGTCACCTGTTGGAGGTCTTCAGGATTCCAATATGGTAAATGACTCCCTGCCGGTAGCTGAACCCGATTCCACAACTTCTTTTACAGTCCAAGTCACGTCAGATTCATCGAATTGTACACTTATTGACACCCAAACCGTAGAAATTAGCGGGCAAGCTCCGTTGATCGATATTCAAGCCGATAAGAATAATGTTTGCCCCGGTGATTCTGTTGCTATTGATGCGAATATTCTTCCTCTCTCATGTGGTCCTACGGTATCCGGGTGTCAAACGCAGCCGAAAATCCAACAACACGGTTCCAGCTCCTCACAAGGCAATGGTACTCCGTTCAATGGAGATGATGAAGATGGCCGTTATCAAATCCTCTTAACACCTTCCCAACTTAATAATGCAGGCATCTCAACGGGAACCATTGTCCAGTTGTTCTTCGATGTTAATACGCAGAATAGTACGGGCCAATACGAGAACTTTACCATTAAAATGGGCTGTACAAACCAAGATGATCTTTCCCAGAGCAGTTGGATGAATAACCTTACAACTGTATTTACACCGAAAAGCGTTACAACCAATGCCGGATTCACAAATCAATTCAGCCTTGACACGCCCTATGATTGGGATGGCACCTCAAATCTTGTCATTGAAGTTTGTTACGATAATCCCAATGGAAGTGCCCCGGGTGGTGTCGATTTCTTAAATAGCAATAATGTAGGTTACAATGCTACGCTGGTTGCAAGCTCAAATGCTACGAGCGGTTGCAGTCTTCCGGTGAATGCTGCCCAGACGTACCAGGAAATTCCCAATCTACGTTTCCGCGTTTGCGAACCTCCTACAAAAAATTACACCTACAACTGGACGCCTACAACCGGTTTAACAAAACCTGACAGTCTTGAAACCGAAGCGATCATTGACAGCAGCATTACGTATGAATTATTTGTCGATGACGGTCAGTGCACGAATACAGGTAATATCACGCTAAATATTGATACCAGCTATGATGTGCAAATCGATCCCGGGGACACTGTTTTATGCACTGATGGTGCCGATTCTTTAAAACTGAACGCCACTGTCACAGGTAATCCGCCAAGTCAGGCATTAGAATGCGGGGCCAACGGAACAACTTGTTCAACGCAGCCAACAACAACTCAAATTGGCCAGGGCACAACACAAGTTACAAGTGAAACACCTTACAAGGGCTTTTGGGATGATAACCGTGTGCAGTATCTCATCAGGGCTTCTGAGCTACAAGCACAAGGGCTGAGTTCCGGCACAATTACGGAAATTGCGTGGAATGTGGTGGTAAAAAATTCACTATCAACATTTACCTATGAGGATTTTACCATTAAGATGGGCTGCACCAGCTTAAATGCGCTGCCCACCAATCAATTTGCCAGCACATCTTTGACAAATGTTTACGGACCAACCAACTATATCACTACAACCGGTGTTAATACCCATTCACTGAATAATAGTTATGATTGGGACGGCACATCGAATCTCATCATTGAAGTATGTTTCAACTTACCGGCAGGTCAATTAGATGATAATGATGAAGTATTAGCAACAAATACTTCTTTTAATTCGGTTTTATACGATCAGGCCTTTAATAGTACGAACCTAAACGGATGTACTGATTTGACCAATCCGATTTCTTCAACGAGCCGCCCGAATTTCCAATTCACATTCTGTAAGGCACCAGAGGGAGAGGAAAGCTTCCAATGGATGCCTGCTAACCAGGTATCCAACGATACAATAGCCAATCCGTGGGCTTATGTAGATCTTACTTCCAATTCCGAATTCGTAGTTGCTTATACACCACCCAATGGCTGTACAAAATACGATACGATCAATATCCCTACACAAGAATTCAACAATACCATAAGTGATGATACGAGCATCTGTACAAGCGATAATGTCCAACTTTCTGCCTCTGGTGAAGCAAATACTTTTACATGGCTTCCGGATGCCACCCTTAGCTGTACGAACTGTCCGAATCCGGTAGCAAACCCTGATACTGTGACCACTTATAAAGTGTTACTTCAAGATACATCGAATGGTTGCGAACAGCTCAAGAGTGTAACTGTCAGCTTTCAGACTCCGCAGATCACATTTATCAATAGTCCAGGGCTGTTATGTCCCAATGGAAGCGATTCCTTGTTTGTTGAAGATGCAGGCGCTTCGTATTTATGGAGCAACCAAGACAGCGGCTCTGGCATTGAAATTACACAACCCGGCACGTATTCA